>CBDUTA010000221.1:0-6416 GCA_965369785.1 uncultured bacterium | reverse complement strand
GTTGAATCTGGGAATTGCCCGCGACAATCCCAATGCCCTCTTGAAGTTTCAGGAGATCCATGATCACAGTCCCCCGGATGGGATCCCCAACAGCGGTCACAGTCTGAGCGATCCGGATGATTCCTGGCCTCTCAATTTGTACGACGCACGGGAGGGTCAAGCTAGAGATGTTGGTTTCTCTAGCACTTGCGCGCTGGGGGGGATCATGAGTCTTGTGGATCTGGATGTTCACAATCTGGGGCACTGGCTTGCGGGAGACATTGGCACCACCGGCACCCTGGTGGAGAGTGTCTCCCAGAATGGCTATCTTCTCTATTTTTCCGACCGCCGCGGCATGCTCCCCGATGGCGGCGGAGACTGGGTGGGGTATGGCTATGAGGACCTGGTCAATCCCGCCGATGGGGCGGGAGCACCCAACGGAGTCCTGGATGCTGCCGAGGATGTGAACCAAAACGGAGTGCTGGACACCTACGGAGCCGGCAATCTGGGTGATGGATTTGCCGTTGCCAACGGGGATCCCACTCTTCGAATCAATTGTGTCGATCTTGCGCGCATACACCGCGTCAGCGGAGCCAGACATGCCCTCAAACTGGTGAATGGATTGTTAGGCAACCTGCCCATTCCCGGGTTCACGGTAGGAAGCGAGAATCCCGTCTATGTCCAGGGCGACTACAACGCCAACGCCGGTTTCGGTGATCCCCATGCCGCCGCCGCCATCATTGCTGATTCGGTCACCTTCCTCTCCAACGGTTGGGGAGATTACGTGAGCTTTAAGTATCCTACCGGTCTGTTCTTTCGACCCGCGACCACGACCTGGTATCGTGTTGCAGTTGTCTCAGGGAAGAACATCCCCTGGGCCAATCCCGCCTGGTCTTTCAATGTCAACGATGGAATGGACGGAGGCGTTCGTGACCTGTTACGGAGTCTGGAGTACTGGAGTGGAGATTTCAACTATCGAGGCTCTCTGGCCAGCCTTTACACTTCCCAGTATGGGGTTGGATTGTATAAGTGTTGTGCGACCGTGTTTAGCCCTCTCAACACAAACTACTCCTTCGACACCGACTTTCTGAATCCCGCCAACCTGCCTCCCGGGACGCCTCGAGTGCAGGATATTGTGGCCCTGGGCTTTCGTCAGCGGTTCACCTCTAACTAGGAGGAGTTCGGGGACAGGCCCAGGAATCCCCAGAAATCGGGGCCTGTCCCCGAACTCTTTACTGAGCCCTTTTGCTATACTATAGGGGACGTCCAAAGGGAGCAATCCATTATCAATGTCCAACCCAGAACAGACCTCTTCCGAAGACGAATCGGCCGCTGAGGAAAAAGTCGAATTCCAATTATCCGTTCAGGTTGACCCCGATCTCATCAGGAATTTTCCTGCCGACGTGGCTCAAGATTTCGGAGTCCTTCCCCTGGGCAGATTCGGTGAGAAGAGCCTGGTGCTGGCAGCCGATGAGGAGCTGTCTCCGGGGCGGTTGAAAGAGCTGCGCCAGCGGCTGGGAGGCCAGTTGGTTCACATTGTTCCCTCCTCCGGTTCTGATGTGAGAGCGCTGGCGGAGGGCGTGTTGGAGGGAGCCGCAGGCGGCCCACAGCAAGAAGACCCGCCCGGTGTTTCAGTCTCCACAGAGGAACCCAATCCGGAGGCTCTGGAGTACGCGGAACAGAGTAAGTACAACACGGAGCCCAAGAAGCTCTCCGAGATTCTGGTGGATCTGGAGTTCCTCTCGAAAGAGGAACTCCAGAGTCATTTGAAGGAACAGAAGGAGAAGGGTCGCTCTTATTTTGATCCCTCCCCTTTCATCAACGCGAAAATTTTGCGGTTGATCCCCGAGGCACTGGCTCGAGAGCATCAGATCCTGCCCTTGAGCAAAGTCAAGGGTGACTTGCTGGTGGCCAGCGCCGGTTTTCCGGACGCCTCTCTGGTTTCAGAGATCAGGCAGGTCACGGGCCTGATGACGAAGCTCATTCTTACCGACCCTGAAGAACTCGAGGTGGGTATCAAGGAATGCTATGAGCGCCGTCACTATCTGAGGGCCGAGGAGATGCGCCTGGGAGACTATCTCCTGGCCGAGGGTTTCATCGACAAAAAACAGCTGGACGTCTGCCTTCGGGAACAGAAAACTTCCAAGGAAAAACTGGGCGAGTTGCTGGTCCGCCACGGATATGTGTCCGAGGACGTGACCTTTATGTATTTGGCCGAGAAGCTGGGGTACGAGTATCGCCGCTTTTCCACCGGAGACATCGACCTGGAGCTGAGCAAGCTGATTTCACAGAGGTTCGCCCAGCGCAATCTGGTCCTGCCCCTGGCGGTGGACTACGAGACCAAAGAGGTCGAGGTGGCCATGGTCGAACCCTATGATCTGAAAGTGATCGACTCGCTGAAGAGTCTGCTGGATCACCATGGCTACAAATTGAAGCCCCTCCTTTCCTCCCCCGCCAACCTCAAGGAAGGCATCGGCTATCTGTACAACTTTCAGGGATTGGTCGACGATGAAGTGGAGATGGAAACCGTTTCTATCGATGGGGAGCATGATCGAAAGGATCTGGTTGCCACCGAAGATATCCCTCAAATCAGACGGATCATTAACCAGGTTCTCTACCGAGCCGTGGTCGAATCGGCCAGCGATATTCACATCGAAAATCTGGAAAACCGCATTCGCGTGCGCTTTCGTTTAGACGGTCTTTTGCAGGAGCGCAAAGCAGCCATTACCAAAGATAACATTCGCAGTATCATTTCCGTCTTCAAGGTTGATGCAGGCCTGGACATTACCGAGCATCGGCGCTCTCAGGATGGCGTCTTTAAGATGAGCATCGGCAAGGGTCGATTCGTGGATTTTCGCATCAATCTGCATACCACTGATTTTGGTCAAGACGCCGTCATCCGAATTCTGGATACCGCAAAAAATTTACTGCCTCTAGAAGCTCTCGGTTGTCCTCCCAAGATGCTGGAGCGCTACCTACTTCTGGTTGAGAATCCCCAGGGATTGATCCTGTTGACGGGACCCACCGGCAGCGGCAAGAGTACCACCCTCTATTCCACCCTGGCTCACCTCAACAGCGCGGAGAAGAAGATCGTTACCGCCGAGGATCCGGTGGAGTACTACCTGGATGGGATTTGTCAGTACAAAGTGAATGAAGCCATTGGCAATACCTTTTCCGAGTACGCCCGCCGCTTTTTGCGCAAGGACCCGGATATTATTCTGATTGGTGAGATCCGTGATGAGGAAACGGCCGAGGCCTGTTTCAGGGCAGCCATGACCGGACATCTGGTCTTTAGCACTTTGCACACCAACGACAGTGTGGGAGCATTGCAGCGGCTGAACAATCTGGGAGTGGATCATGCCATTGCAGGAGAGGCGATTCTGGCCGTCATGGCACAGCGACTGGCACGACGGGTCTGTACCAAGTGCCGGCAACCCTACGGGCCGGACCCCGAACAGCTTGCCCTTTTCTATCCCGAAGGCCGACCCAAAGATGTGGAGTTTGTAAGTGGTGCGGGTTGCGCGGCCTGTGATTATCTGGGCTTCAAGGGACGGTTGGGTCTTTATGAATACTGGGAGCTGAATCCGGAAGTGGTTCTGGCCATACACAACAATCCAGGGAATGTTCGTGAGATGGCCCGTCGCACCGGACTCATGTCCATGGTCGAGGATGGGCTCAACAAGGTTCAGCAGGGGATTACGACTCTGGAAGAGCTGCGCCGGGTTGTGCCTCTTGATCAGATTCGCTATTACGCCGCCTACGCGTCCGAGAGAGAAAAACCGAAGGTGAAGGGCAGGAGAGGGAAGGCGAAACAAGAAAAACCGGTGGAGCAGGTGGAGCAGGTGGGGCAAGTAGAAAAAGCAGAAGAGGACGAGACGATCGATTGGCCCTTAGTGGTTCACCCGAAGTAAGGGAAATAGTGTATGGTTAGAAAGTGTGAGCTGACCAGTTTTTGAATTTCAAGAGGTGATCTCATGGCGTTATTTGGATCTAGTGCAAGTAATTTGATTGGTCTGGACATCGGTTCTTCGGCCATCAAAGTGGTGTCCTTGCAATCGGTGCGTGGCGGCTATCAGCTTGAGTCTGCAGGGGTTGAGCCTTTACCCGGGGGTTCCGTGGTGGATGGAGCGATCGCCAAACGGGAGGCCGTCGCAGACGCCATCAATCATGTCTTTCATTCGCGGAAGATCAAGGGCGATCAGATTGCCAGTTCCGTCTCGGGCCCTGCCGTCATCGTCAAGAGAATATCGTTGCCGGCCAGAAGTGCGGCCGAGGTGGGAGAATCGATCCACTGGGAAGCGGAGCAGTATATCCCTTTTGATATTGCTGAGGTGTATCTGGACTACCACCTCCTGGGGCCCTCTGAGGACGGCAGCGAGACCAATGTCATCCTGGTGGCTGTCAAACGAGAGACCATCGATAATCAGAGCGACGTCATCGCCATGGCCGGAAAGGAACCGGCCATTATGGACCTGGACTCCTTTGCTCTGCATAACATCTATGAGGTGAACTACAGGCCCAAGCCGGATAGTGTTGTGGCACTGTTGAACATCGGGGCATCGATCATGAATGTCAACATCGCCACCGGCAATGAGTTCATCTTCACTCGTGATATCGGCATGGGCGGGAATTATTACACCGAGTACATTCAGCGAGATTTGGGTGTTTCCTACGAAGAGGCCGAGAAGTACAAGAAGGGATTAGCGCCGGAAGAGCTTAAGGGAACGGTAAGCACGGTCTTGCAGTCTGTTTCAGAGATTCTGTCTCTCGAGGTCCAAAAAACTTTTGACTACTTCAGGACCGCTTCGGAATTCGAAGAGTTGGAAACGATCTACATTTGCGGAGGCGCCAGTCGCACCGAAGGATTGAGGGAGTACCTGCAGGAAACCTTCCAGGTCCCGGTCGAATTTTTGAACCCCTTTCAAAAGATCAAGGCCGATGGCAAGGCGTTGCCGGCGGGCAACGACGGGTGTGATTTTGCGGTGGCCGCCGGCCTGGCCTTGAGATATCGAGGGGACAAGCCCGCCGGGCCAGCCAAAAGCGGAAACAGTTTAAGTTTTCTGACCGGGAATCTATCGCAGATTCTCAAGAAACTGACCAAGCGATAAACAGGCCCCGAGTTCACCCTGGAGCCTCATCTTACCGAGTACTTGTAGAAGTTCTTGCCTAAGGACTTGCACCCCACACGGTGATTCGATATCTTGGAGCGTCATGACTTTGCTGTCGTTACTCCTGCTGTTGCTACTGACCCCTTCTATTGTGGAAGCTCAGGACGTTTTTCCCGGGGAGAAGCAGTACGTCTCAGAGCTTTCTTTTGATGGAAGGGAATTCACCAGCGCTTTCAATGCTACGGCGGATCGTACCCGCCTGGTCCTGGTGTTTTCTCCCACTTGACCCAACTGTCTTCGAGGGGCCCTCGAAACTCTTGAAATCCTGAAGCGGATCCCCGACGCGAAAGTGAAGGTCTTTGCCCTTTGGTCCCCGATCCTTCAAAACGATAACCAGTCGACAGCCAAAGAGGCGTCGGCGTTTTTGGCGGATCCTCGAGTCGAACATTTTTGGGACCTGTGGGGTTTCGGTCTCAAGACCTACACCGCGCAGTTGAAATATCCCAGGGAAGATATTGCCTGGGACATTTTTGTTCTCTATGAACCCCGACTCACCTGGGAAGACCAACCACCCGACCCCACCCTGTGGATGCAGAATCGCAACATGCCTCAGGGAACAAAATACAGTCAGCAACTCCTGGAAAAGGAGTTGGTCCGGTTGATCGGAGAGTAGTCCCCCGGCCTACTCATCCTAACTCTCTGGAATGTGGGAGGCACCTCAGGTGCCGAATCTTTGATCGACCAGGACCTCCGGAGCCCCGAAGGGGCGCCATGAAATAGCCAGGGGCGTAAGCCCCTGGAATCTGGAATGTTTCGTGAGGAGCCCTGTAAGGGCGGCACCCTCTTTTTTTTCAGATTCGGCACCTGAGGTGCCTTCCTCATTCCGGATCCTCGCAAATAAAAACTTCACCTGGCCATGCTAAGCTCAGCCCAAACATATCAATGAGTCTGATCCACCTGAAAGGAGGAGGTCACTCATGGAGAACGTTACCAAAGGGTTGGTTGCTCTTGCCGTCCTATCTTTTATCGCTGCAGTCCTGGCAGGCTTAATGGGCGGTGAGCTGATTGGCTATCCGGCCGAGTCCTTTTCCCGAGCCTGCAGCAACCTGGCACTGATTGCCATCGCCCTCATGCTCATGGGGGGTAAAGGGCAGTCCGCGACGTCGGGGGGCTAAGAAGCGCGCTTTGCGCGCGTTCCAGGTTCCAGGTTTCAAGTTCCAGATTTTAAGTTCGATTTCGGATTCCGGATTTGTTTGGAATTTTGAATTTTGAATTTTGAATTTCCACCTGATTCCTGCCCACTGACCTTAGTCAGTGGGCAGGAATCAG
>CBDUTA010000220.1:0-6507 GCA_965369785.1 uncultured bacterium | reverse complement strand
GTCTTGCCACTCCCATTGGGTCCGATCAGGGCCAGAAAGGACTTCTCAGGAAGCGATAGATCAATGTCCTGAAGTGCGAAGCCGCCCGGGTAGTGGAAAGTGACTTGTTTGAGCAGGAGTGTGGACATTAGAACTCCCCGTCTCTTTGTCGGGTGCGCAGCAGGTAGACAAAATAAGGGGATCCCAGCAAGGCCGTCAGAGCTCCCACGGGAATCTCCAACGGTGGCATGATGGTGCGGGCCAGGGCATCGGCCAAAATCAGAAAGATGGCACCCCCAAGAGCAGAGGCTGGGATGAGCAGTCGATGGTCCGGACCCACGATTATGCGCATTATGTGAGGGACGATCAGGCCCACAAACCCGATCATCCCGGCCACCGCAACTGAAGCGGCCACCAGGGTCGAAGCAGCCACAAAGAGAATCTTTTTTGCCGTCTCCACATCGACTCCCAGGTGAAAGGCGGTGGTTTCCCCCTGGGTGAGCATGTTCAGTTCCCGTGAAAAAAGCCAAGTCAGACCCAGCCCAAAGGTGATGATGGCTGCCGAGATTCCAATGAGCGTCCAACTCCCTTCGGTCAGTGTTCCCAGCAGGTAAAACAACATGGTGAACGACTCGCGATAAAAAATAGAGAAAAAGAGGAACACCGCTGCATTAAAGAACAAACTCACGATAACTCCGGCCAGGATGATGGTCTGGATGGGAGCCTTACCATCGATTTGAGCAATCCGGTAAACGACAAAGATGGAAGCCAGAGCGAAGCCGATAGACATGAAGTAGAGCATCGAATAGTGCTGGAAACCCAGTATTGCAGCTAAAACAACGCCGGCAGCGGCGGCACTGGAGGTGCCTAAAATAAAAGGATCAGCCAAAGGATTCCGAAGAACTCCCTGTAAAACGGCGCCTGCCCCGGCCAAACCCGCACCTACAATGATGGCCAAGAGCACCCGGGGAAAGCGTATTCCCTGAATGATGGCCCAGGAAGGATTGGAGACGGGACCTATAAAGAGAGCAGCTCCAGCCAGAAGAATCGTGAGCGCCAGCAGGACCAGCAAAGAGTGTGTGCCTTTCATGGTTCACTCATCATGGTCAGGATACGAGCCTGTAATTTTTCCATTCCTTCGATTAGGCGATGGTTGCCATGGGAAAGAAGATCCCGGTCAAAGTCGTCCAGGATTCTTCCCTCTTGAACCGCTTTGATTTGATCCCAACCGGGTCTTTTTCTGATTAGGGAAGCACTGACCGTGTAGGTCAGGATAATATCCGGATTGCGAGCGATGATGGTTTCTTTTGACGCTTGTAGAGCTCTCTTTTCCACGTCGTCAAATAAATTACGAGCTCCACATAGGTGAAAGGCTTCAGTGATGAAACTCTTTTTCCCAATGGTCCAGGTGGGGAGATCCACTTCGATATAGACCGAGGGTCGATCGCTCAGTTGAAGTGCACGCTCCTTCACCACTCGGAGTCGATCTTTCATGCTTTGGATGAGGGCTTCAGCCGGCTGGGATCGATCAACGACTTTTCCGACTTCCCGAATGATTTGGTAAATCTCCTCCAGAGAGGTCGGGCTGATCGTTTCCAGCACCGGCAATCCAAAGTTTCTGAGACGAGGAACCGTCCTTGAGGAAGGCCAATGTTCGGCGATCACCAGGCTGGGCTTAAGAGAGGCAATTTTCTCCACGTTGGGATTGAAAAAATCACCGATTTCTTCCTTTTGTTGTGCCTGGGAAGAATCGTTGAAATATTTGGTGACTCCAACGACCTGGTCCCCTACGCCCAGTTCGAAGAGAATCTCCGTCAAATTGGGAGCCAGAGAGACGATCCGAACATCCTCTTGAGGGATGCTTTGATCCGAGGGAGCCCGCCGCGATGCCTGGACGGCAAAGAGGATCAGAAGAATCAGCAGGATGGCGCCGACGAATTTTTTCATCGCAAATCACTTCCGGGACTAGCCCGGTTTCTGCAGGGTATTCATGGGACCAGACACTAACTGCTCCCTTCGTGTAGGGTTCCTTTCAGGAAATCTATGATATCGGAAGTATGGGCATTGGGTTGAAAGATTCGGTCCACACCGATCTCTTTGAGTTTAGGAATATCATCGTCAGGAATGATGCCCCCTCCAAAGACCAGAATATCCTCCGCTTGGTTCTCCTTCAGCAGTCCCACAACCCGGCTAAAGAGCGTCATATGAGCACCTGACAGGATGGATAAGCCCACGGCATCCACGTCCTCCTGTAGGGCCGCCTGGACGATTTGTTCTGGAGTCTGGCGCAGGCCTGAGTAGATGACTTCCATCCCCGCGTCGCGCAGTGCTCGGGCCACCACCTTTGCTCCTCGGTCATGGCCGTCCAGCCCGGGCTTAGCGATCAAGACTCGGATTTTCTGTCCTGGCATAAGTGTCTCGCTCTCAGCCTATAACACCGTACTCTTGCGGGGGGCTCGGGTCGGTGCTTTGGCGCTTGGTGACGAGCCCCTATGCATCATAAGGGCTAGAACCTCGGTTCCTGATAAGCGCCAAAAATCTCCTTCAAAGTATCGCAGATCTCGCCCAGAGTTGCGTATTCCTTGACGCAGTCGATTAAAAGAGGCATCAGGTTCTGATCGGACTGAGCGGCTCCTTTGAGTTCCGAAAGCGTCTGTTTTACGGCCTGATGATTTCTTTGTGCCCGAAGTCTCTGAAGGCGTTGAACCTGGTGTTCCCGAAGTGCAGGATTGATGTGCAGGGTCCTGATCGGTAAGGTGTCGTCGCTGACACACTCGTTCACGCCGACGACGATTTCTTCCCTGCTTTCCACGGCCTTCTGATAGCGATAGGAGGCTTCTTGGATCTCCTTTTGGGGGAAACCATTCTCAATGGCCTCGATCATACCGCCCATAGCATCAATTTGGTCGAAGTATTCCCAAGCACCCTCCTCCAATTGATTGGTTAAGGTTTCCACAAAATAGGAACCTCCCAGCGGATCGGCGATGTCGGGAACGCCACTTTCGTGGGCAAGAATCTGTTGGGTGCGCAGAGCGATTCGAGCCGCCTCCTCCGTGGGCAATGCCAGAGCTTCATCGCGTGAGGTGGTGTGAAGGGAATTGGTTCCTCCCAACACTGCCGCTAGAGCCTGAATGGTGGTTCGAACAACGTTGTTGGCGGGTTGCTGGGCCGTCAAGCTGTAGCCGGAGGTATGAGTATGGAAACGACACATCCGGGACTGTTCTTCTTTTGCTCCGAATCGGTCGCGCATAACGTGAGCCCAAAGTCGCCGTGCCGCTCGGAACTTTGCGATTTCCTCGAAGAAGTTATTGTGGGAGTCAAAGAAGAATGACAAGCGGGGTGCGAAATCATCGACGGCCATGCCGGTTCGAAGACACGCTTCCACATACTCAATACCATCGCGAAGCGTGAAGGCCAATTCCTGCAGCGCGGTCGAGCCTGCCTCCCGGATGTGATAGCCGCTAATGGAGATACTGTTATAAGCAGGAAGGTGTTTCGTGCAAAACTCAATGGAATCCACGACCAAACGCATCGAGGGGTGAGGTGGGTAAATCCATTCCTTCTGAGCGATAAACTCTTTCAAGATATCGTTTTGAACCGTACCTCTAATCTGGGTGCGGTCCACTCCCTGTTTGTCTGCCACGGCCACATACATGGCCAGCAGTACGGCTGCAGGAGCGTTGACGGTCATGGAAGTGGTGACCTGGTCCAGGCGGATTCCCTCGAATATGATCTCCATCTCTTCCAGTGAATCGACGGCCACTCCACATTTTCCGACTTCACCCTCCGAAAGGGGATCGTCCGAGTCAATCCCCATCAAGGTCGGTAAATCGAAGGCAATGGAGAGGCCCGTTTGACCCTCCTCAAGGAGAAATTTACAACGGTGATTTGTTTCCTCTGCACTGCCGTATCCGGAGAATTGACGCATGGTCCAGAGCTTACCCTGGTACATATTGGGGTAGACACCGCGAGTGTAAGGAAACGTACCTGGATCGCCTAAATCACGCTGGTAATCCAGTTGGGATAGATGCTCCGCTGTATAGAGTGGTTGGGCTTTCTTGCCGGAACCCTTTAGAGGTGAATCCCCTTTTTTAATGGCTTTTTCAGTGGCTTTTCGTGTGTCTGTGCCGTCCATGAAACTTGATTCTACCCCAACGCAGCAGACCGGGCTAGATTCAGATGTAGTGTGAGGACTGCGGCTAAGTGAGCCCTCAAGGTGCGGATTTGGTCAATTCAACGGCTTTTTCAAAGAATTCCATGGCCTCATCGTTTTTTCCTTCCTGTTTGCACAGGTAGGCCTTTTCTTTATACAGAAGAGCCTTGGAATTGTTTGAGTTGACGGCCCGAAGAGCTTGGTCCAGCAGAGCCTGGGCCAGTGAAAACTGTTGATGATCGTATAAGGCGCCGGAGAGGATTTGACCCTCTGTGACGAAAAGATGTTCTTGGTTGTAAGGAAACCTCAAGGAAAAGATCTCCTGGGATGCCTGCAACACCTTATCGAATTCCTTCCCTTCAATAAGGAGCATAACGATCTCATGCTGAGCCTCGGCAACGCTCCGGGAACGTTCCCAGCCTTGGGAGTCAACAAGATTCGCCTGTAGGCCTAAGGAAAGGATGAGTAGAGCAACCAGGTGAGACATCGATAACTACTCCAGTTTGAAAGGGTTGTTCTGAGGCCTGCGATCATGGACGATGAAAGGGTTGGGATAAGCGGTGCGCAATTCCAGGCTCGATGCGTTTTGGGAGACACGGACCGGGGGAAGCTCCAACTGTTCTCGCTCTCTAACGTACTGGCGAAACGCCTGTTGTACTTCGGCATCGGGCTGATTGACGAAAAAGAGTGAAAGAAAGACCACGCCCATGGTTCCTGCGGCAATCGGCACCCAGCGAATGGCAAAGAGAGATCGAAGGCTTGCCAGCCAGGTGGATTCTGAAGGACTCACGTCGGTGATTTCTGAGTGAATTCTTGTCCATAAATAGGGGTCTAATTCCAGGTGGTCGACTTGCTCCACCAGTTGATAGGTGTGAAGGAGGGACTGGTAATCGTCCTGACATAGAGTGCATTGAGTGAAGTGGAGTTCTACTGTTTTTGCTTGGGCAGGGCTCAATTCCCCGTCCATAAAGGCCGTCAAGGACTCAGAGCAGGCTAGACATTCCATGGTCTTCTCTCAAGTATTGCTTAATCTTCTCTCTGACGCTAACACGGGCGCGGTGAATATCCGACTTGACCGAAGCTATCGAGCGGCCGACGATCTCACTGATTTCCTTGTAGCTGAGCTTGTGAATTGCGGAGAGAATAAAAACTTTCTTGTGCTTGTCGGGTAGTTGGTTGATCACTTGCTCTATAAGCTGTTCGAGTTCACCCGACAAGACACGATCCTCGGGACTTCTGTGCGGGTTGATCAGTCTTTGTGCAGTTGAGGACTCAGGTGCCTCGATTTCATCCAGAGAATCGAATTGGGGCTTCGTTCCCCGGTATTTTTGGTAGACGTTGTTCTGTGCGATCCGGAAGAGCCAGCTTTGAAACTTGCTGTTTTCCTTTAGAGAGGTTAGGTTTTTGTACGCCAAAACAAAGGTATCTTGGGTCAAGTCTTCTGCTTCTTCGCGCGAACCGGTTAGACGATAGATATAATTCAAGATCTTCCTGCTATAGAGTCCGTAGAGTTCTTGGAATGCCTCAACACGCCCTTCCTTTGCTCTGGAAACAAGATCCCCTAGCTCCTCTCCAGAGATCGATGGGGACGGAGCGTTTTTCCTAGATGAAAGCCCTTTGGTTCGTTCTTCGTTCACTATGATTGGCTACTTGTTGAAAAGTTGCAAATTAATCGTGTCATGATGGACCTTACTCCAAATAGGCATACTAATGGGCCAGATCCACCTGATCTTATACCAAACTTCTATTGAAAATCTTGGTGGGAAGTTTAGGAATACTTTCTCATCATGCCGACCACCACTCCTTGAATCCGTATTCGGTCCTCTTTGACCCAAATGGGTTCAAGGGCCTGATTGGCCGGTTGAAGACGGATCTGGTCGTCTTCTCGATAAAACTTCTTCAGTGTAGCGTTTTCCCCATCGATCAAGGCGATGACCATTTCGCCATTGTGAGCATTTTCCCGCTGTTCGATGACGACATAATCACCATCCTGGATGTGCTCATCAATCATGGAATTTCCTCGAACCTTGAGCACATAGTTCTTCCCCCGGGTGAGAAAACTTTCGGGAACAGAGATCTCCTCTGCGTTCACTACTGCTTCCACCGGCTGACCAGCGGTCACGTATCCCAGAAGGGGCAGAGTGGTGGGTGGGGGATTCTCAGGGTTCAGAATCCGAATGGATCGCGCTTGGTTGGATAAACGCCGAATGAAGCCCCTGTCCTGGAGTGCCTGAAGATGTTTATAGACTCCGTTGAGCGAGGCGAGGTGAAAGTAAGTGGCGATCTCCTCCAGTGTGGGTGAGTACCCGTGTCGATCCAAATATCGGCTCACGAAATCCAGGATTTCCTTCTGTCTCTTCGTCAGTGGCATGGAA
>CBDUTA010000219.1:0-6526 GCA_965369785.1 uncultured bacterium | reverse complement strand
TCGTGGTCATCCTGATTCCTGCCTGGCAGGCGGTCATCGTGGGATCCGTCTTCTTTTTGAGCTGGACGGCCATTTCGCTGCCGGCAACGATGGGACTGGTTGCCCGGGTGCTTCCTAAAAACAGACGCACGATGGGAGTCACCATGCACTCTCTGGTGCGCCGCTTCCCGATGGCCCTGGGTCCGCTCGTAGGTGGAGCCTGCATCGACATCTGGGGCCGTGTGACCGGCATCCGCATCGCCTTCATCGCGGCCCTGGCCATGGCCGTGGTGGCTGCTATCGTGCAGCAGACCCTGATTGAAGAGAATGCCAGTGACCAGGAGGTTCAAGCCACAAAGTCGCAAGCAGAGAAAAACCCCTTTCGGCTGTTTCGAGAAATGACCCCCGAGCTGCGAAATCTGCTCATCTCCGATATCCTCATCCGTTTTTGCGAGCAGATTCCTTACGCTTTCGTGGTCCTCTGGTGCATGGAGGTGATCACCCTGCCTGTGTCCGGCCTGCAGTTTGGTGTGTTGACCAGTGTGGAAATGGCCACCGCCCTCTTGATCTATATACCGGTCGCATATCTTGCCGATCGCGGCCACAAGAAACCCTTTGTCCAGATCACCTTCGTGTTCTTTACCCTGTTTCCCCTGGTGCTCTTGTTTTGCCAGTCCTTCTGGCCACTGGTCGGAGTCTTTGTTCTTCGTGGGTTCAAGGAGTTTGGAGAACCCACTCGCAAGGCACTCATCATGGACCTGGCCCCGGAGAACCGTAAAGCCGGAATGTTCGGGCTCTATTATCTGCTGAGGGACATGGTGGTCTCAGTGGCGGCCTTTGGAGGAGCCTATCTCTGGATGATCGGTCCTGAAGTGAACCTGTGGGTGGCTTTCGGCTTCGGCGTGCTGGGCACTTGCTGGTTCACCTGGAAGGGCCAAGATCTGTCTCACCTCCGGACGCAGTAACCCGGATGTCGGCACTTCTGCCCCTTGGTGGCGAGAACTGATGAATCACCCGGGCCGGTCAGAGCGGTTTTGCAATTACCAGAATAATGTTTTTCAGCTTCGGAAGGAGTAGACAAATGAAACGTACAACTACGGCTCCAAACAGGCCACTCACTCCTCCAGGAGAGACCTTACCTGGAAAGATAAATTGCCTGTCGCAAACTTGATAGCCGGCCTTCTCCAATAATTCTTGCAGTTCCTCCATACAGAAGAGACGGTGGTGTCCATAACGATAAGGGTTCCCGCTCACCATCACTGGCCTGTGATAAGTCAGCCTATTTCCCTGACCAAAAAGACGCTTGATCCGGTTGACGGCGGAGAGAGAATTGGGAGTGGTCACGATCAATATTCCGTCTTGTTTTAATACACGACGGGCCTTTTCGAGAGACCCAACCGGATCAGCAGTGAAGTGTTCAATCACTTCACCCAGAACCACAACATCAAAGCTTTCATCTTTAAACGGCAATTCGTGAGCTTCTATATTGAGCATCAACAGGGGAATCTCCCAATGACGGCAGACTTCCTCTGCCACTTTTCCGTAAAAGAAATCGAGAGCAAAAACTCGGTGACCTGCTTTCTTCATAGCTGCCGCCAGGAATCCATAACCCACTCCAATGTCAAGAATTGTGAGCGGCCTCTTTTCGGGCAGGCTCTTCAGGATCTTTTGATAACGGACCACGTGTCGTCGAAAGTAATACCGACCCTGGGGGATTTGAGTAGCGATGTTTCCTAGATTGATATCAGCCACTGTTTCAATGTTATGAGTCATTTGTGTTGCAGAGCAATATGAAATGACAAGTTTATATGGAAATCGTAACAGTCGCCCGGGTGCCGCAGGAAGGGACGAGCCCATTCTCACCTTCCTTAGCCGGACACCGTAATCGCCATCACCAAGTCCGAGACCCACCCGGCAGTAGAATCAACATCGAGATGTGGACCTTGAAAGCATGCCCCGAGACTAAACAGGCGCTGAGTCTCTATTGGGCGAAGTGCTTAACCGCTCTCTTGCTGTTCACAGCCCCCTCTGTGGCCTTGGGCCTTGCCCAGGGGACGGGGACCGAGCCGCAAGAAGGATCGTCGGCGGAGGGAACGCTGGAGAAGATCGAGGAGGCGTCGCGCTTCTTGGAAAACATCACACGGAGTTGGAAGGGTTTCCGTTTTGCACCTGGAGATTTCCCCGCGGGTGCCGGCTTTGTCTACGGTGTCGGCTACACCCCTTTGGGGCCGGATGCCTTTGCGGGCGATGCGGAATTGCCCAACCGAGCCCGTGTTGACCTGGTGGCTTCCTATAGCACGCGTCAGTACTACCAGGTCGGTTTCGACCTGACCCTGCGTGACCTCGGTGGTGTCCCCTTAGACCTGGCCTTTCAGGTCAAGGCCGAAGAACTCCCCCAGGAGGATTTTTTCGGCTTCGGTCCAGCGAGCCGTGAGCAGGACCGGACCAACTACCTCATGAGATCTCTGGAGGTTGGAGCAGAGCTTCAATTCAGGCCTTTCAAAAGATGGAGTGCAGGAGGAGGCATGACCCATTTGAGTCCCCGGATCGGTTCGGGCAGGGACGATCGTTTCCTCTCCACCGAAGAACTCTTCGATCAGACCACACTTCCCGGATTCCAAAGGCAGCCGGACTTCTGGCGCTACCATGGATCTTTGCACTTCGACTACCGGGACCAGCCATCCAATCCGCGTGTGGGTGGATTTTACGGGGGACGCTTATCCAGCTTCCGGGACCGGGATCTGGACACCTTTCACTTTCGCCACTTCGAGGGAGATTTGCAGCAATATCTTCCCCTCCCCAAAAGATCTGTGATCGCTCTGCGCGCCAACCTGGTCATGACCGATTTCAGCACCGGCAACGCTGTACCCTTCTACTACATGCCAACGCTGGGAGGCGGGGAGAAGCTGCGCGGTTTCCGGGAATTTAGATTCCGTGACCTCAACAGCCTGCTCCTGACCGCCGAGTACCGATGGCAGGCATGGCCCTCCCTCAACATGACCCTGTTTGTGGATGCGGGCAAGGTCACCTTCGATCACGCCGATCTGCATTTCAAGGATCTGGAAGCCTCCTACGGAATGGGATTTCGCTTCCATAGCCCTAAGGCTCTCCTGCTACGACTGGACCTGGCCTTCAGTCGGGAGGGATTCATTCCTCTCTTCAGGTACCGCCATCTTTTCTGAGGACGCCGGACTGACCTGACCGCTGAATCGCCGGACATTCAGAATACCATTCCAGGGGGCGATGGCGATGGAAACGTTGCCCAAGCAGTTGGCCTGGCAGGCCAGACGGATGGGGGGATGAGCTTCCTGCTCGGAATTGCCAAAGTCGTAGCCGAAATATTTCAAGCGCTCCTTTTCGAATTTACTGATTTCGGACAACTTTTCCTTCCCGCCGAGAACACCAATCCAGCAGGTTCCACAGTTTGCGACACGGCATTGAAAGGGAATCGGTCCTCCCACACGTCGCGGATCGATCGACTGATAGTCTCTCTCATCCTTCCCGGCCGCCATGGAAATATCCTGTCCATGGATGGCCTGGAAACGAGCGGATTTATCCTGCTCGTTGAAGGTGACCGTGTACCTGGCATCCACGGTACGCAGAAAGCCCAAGAGTCCTCTCCTTTTTCTGGAGCGGGCTCTTAACACCTGTTCGGGAGAGGATTTTCTTTGAGGAGTCTTTGGGGAATTCCCGGAAAAAGCGTCCCTCCCGATCTGTTGCAGGACCATCAGGGCAACGGCCGTGATCCCCATGAGATGAGACCCGGGAACCTCTAACTTGGAGGCAATCTTGTTTGCGATGGCCTGGATCTGATCGGTCAGGCTGCCATCACCGGATGCCGAACTCTCGGCATGAGTGCAGACCGCCTCGTGAACCTCGGACCAGTATCGAGAGCCGTACAGAAAATCGAGCGAAGAATCGAGTTGTTTCTCTAGCCGATAGCCACCCCTGAGCTCCAGATTCCGGGCCGTCTGCTCGATATCGTCTGACTCCTGGACAATCTGATGGAGCTGCAAAGGCCAAAAGGAAAACCAAATGCGAGTGGCATCCTGATCGACCGGGTGAACCAGCGGCAAGAGAATGTCCAGCGCCTCGCTCCACGATTTTGCATCCTGCTGAACAAGAAATAACTGGAAAGCGTTTTGTTTTCGAACAGCGTCCATGATCCTTACCTACTTGAACTACGTGAAGTTGTGCCGCTTCACTAGAGAATTTATGAATAGGCCCGGCTAGGGTTGATGGGGAACGATCCAGACTTCAGGTATCCTTTGGGGAAAACGGCTGCGCAAATTCGAGGCCGCTTCTCGAGCCTCCGCTTCCGTAACGAACGGCCCCACGCGCACACGATAGTAACGACCTGATTCTGGGATATCGGCCTCAACCACCTGCACAGAGTAGCCGGCGTCTTGCAACACGCTCTGCAACTCCTCGGCTTTCGGGCCTGCTCGCAAGGACGCCACCTGCACGGCAAAACCTGCAGCCGGGGTGCTGCGAGAACTCAGCTGGTTCGCCGGTGGCTGCTCAGTCGAGGGTGGTAGGGTCTCGATCTCTAGCACAGGGCTCTCACCGGTGCTGGTTGTTTCGGGAGCAGGCGGATTGATCGGTTCCCCTCTTCGGACCTCCGGAGATTGAGGTTCAGGTGGGGTCTCTCCTGTCACTCTTCCCGAACCTGCTTCAGCTTTTAGTGTGAAGTCCACCAGTACTTCATCCGCCCTGCTTCTCAGTGGCACCCCTCGAATGTCGGTCTTGAAACCGGCCAAGGAGGCAGTAAGCAGGTAACTTCCCAGCGGCAAGGTCGTCACTCTGTATTTACCCTCCTTCCCCGTAACCTCTGACCAGTTGTTTCCAGTGTTGAGATATCTCGCCGTAATCTGTACACCGCTCAGGGGAGTCCCCGTCTCATCGGTCACCGTTCCCGAAAGGGCTGCTGTAGCGATCTGGGCCCAGGCCATGCTGGAGGACACACACACCACAAAGATCAGGCTTCTGATAAACATCATCTCCCCCGCAATCGCCATTATATACCCACACGATGATGGGACTCACAAATTAATCAGTTTTTAGCTCTAGTATCTCGTCCCATGAATACCACGACACTTGTCTTGTCAGTACCAGATAGTAAGATTTATAAATCCATGTCAGAAGGAGTCCAACCGAGGAAAGCTCGCACGGTTGCAATAGCCAGCGGCAAGGGCGGCGTTGGCAAGACCGTCATCACCGCTAATCTCTCTCTCAGCCTGGCCCAACAGTTCGGCAAAAGAAACGCCCCTGTTGTCGCCATCGATCTTGATTTAGGCTGCGGAAATCTGAATGCCTGTCTCGGTGTCCGTTCCCCCAATGGGACGATCAACAGCTTCCTTTCCAAGAAGGTACCTTCCCTTCAGCACATCTTGACTCCGACCCCACAGAAGCACTTGCACATGATCTGTTCTTCCTACAGCGGTTCGCCCGAGTTGGCCCTCACCGACAGTTTGAAAAAGGATCTCTTGGATGAAGCCAGCGCCCTGGAAGCCAGTTGGGTTTTGATGGACCTGGGAGCCGGGACTTCGACGGATGTCTTGGATCTATTTTTGGGGGCCACGGAAAAAATCATCGTCATTACCCCTGAAGCACTCTCTCTTCACAACGCCTTCCTTTTCCTGAAAACATTGATTCTTCACTATCTCTGGCGTGAACTGGGTAAAGAAGGCCTCCTCTCCGCGGTGAAACCCACCTGGCAGAAAATGATCGATGAACGACAGGACATCATCATTCCCGAGCTGATCGATCACATTCGGGATTGGGACCGCTTTGCAGCCTATGTTTTGACCGGTCTGATCAACGATCTCAAGATCAAGTTCCTGGTTAACCAGTACCGAGGAACCTCAGAAAACTCACATCTCAAGAATTTCCATCACCTTCTGTTCAAATACTTGTGCGTG
This sequence comes from uncultured bacterium, assembly GCA_965369785.1. Classification (GTDB taxonomy): domain Bacteria; phylum Acidobacteriota; class UBA6911; order RPQK01; family JADFOI01; genus JADFOI01. The sequence goes on along the minus strand of CBDUTA010000219.1, from coordinate 626 downwards.
CGAACCAACATCAGTTACCTCGGCTTTGTGTACTTCGACGAGGGAGTCCGAAAGTCGGTCCAGGCGATTCGGCCCTTTTTGCTGGACTGCCCGGAGAATCAGGCAGCCCAAGATCTCAAGGAGCTGGCTAAGCGTCTGGCCGAAGATGAAGAGATGGATACCACCCCTCCGTTGCACCTCCCCGAGGAAAGCAAGCCCTTCTCGCCCGAATATCCGCAGGATTCGGTGGTCAACGATTTTATGGGGTGGGCTGGAAATCCGGTTCAACAGTCGGAAAATGGCACAGGGACCGAAGTCACCGATCTGACTGAGAATCCGGCCGGGGAAGAAGAGCTGGACACCCCTTCTCCTTTGCACTTCCATGAAGAAGTAGGACCGCTTTCGACCGATCTCCATTCGGATCGGGTAACCGAAGATCTCATCAAACTCGCTAAGAACCTTGATCAGAAACTGCATAACGGCGCAAACAGCGATATTACGGCCGTGGCTGAGAGTCTGAGGCCGACGGATCATTCTGTTACAGAGACCGTGACCACCGACCTGACTGAGGGTCCAGGTCAGCGAAACGGCGGGGGCATCGAAGTCACCGACTTGGCTGAAGATCTAATCCAGGAAAAAGAGCTGGA
>CBDUTA010000218.1:0-6606 GCA_965369785.1 uncultured bacterium | reverse complement strand
ATCTGGAGATGCTGGATCTTCTGAATCGAAAGGGATTTGAGAAGCAAGCAGCCGAGACACCTCATGAGTTCGTGAAGAGGATTCAACTGATTTTTGATCCGCCTGAGCCTGCTTTCATCACACAACTGTATTACCGCAATCGCTTCGGAAATGTCCCGCTGAGATCCTCGGATCTGTCACAAGTATACGGCTGGTTGAAAGCACTGCGCCGGTAACTGAAGAAGCCCGTGGGCTAAAGCCCACGGCTCCGTTTGGCCCTCGTGAACCCACCGCTCTGAGTGTTCCCCGCTACTCTGCCAGAGCCGCAGGCTTCAGGCGAGCCTGTTTAGCCTGCGGGCTGAGGTGCCTCCCACATTCCGGAGTCTTTGCGCGCTAGCTTACCCGAACCGCATGAGTGCACCTTCTTTACCAGTGTCGGTATATAATAGCCCCTTCATGGCCACTAAGATCGGATTTGTGAGTCTGGGCTGTCCCAAGAACCTCGTCGATAGCGAGGTCATGCTGGGACTCCTGGCTCAAAACGGAAACGAAATCACCACATCCCAGGAGGACGCCGAAGTGATTGTGGTGAATACCTGTGGCTTTATCGAGAGCGCGAAGCAGGAGTCCATAGACACCATCCTGGAAATGGCACAGCAGAAAATCAAGGGGAATTGCCGCAAGCTTATTGTGGCTGGTTGCCTGGTGGAGAGATATCGAAAAGAGCTCATGGAGCAAATTCCTGAGATCGATGCCGTTATTGGAACCCATGAAATCCCCAACATCCTTAAGGTCTGTGGTGAAGCTTCTCAAACCAACGGTGTCCCTCAATATCCATCCCGAGAGTTGTACCTTTACACTGATTCCGATCCCAGAATTCTGACCACTCCGGGTTACAGTGCCTACGTCAAAATAGCTGAGGGTTGTGATCACCCGTGTAGTTTTTGTGTGATTCCGAAGATGCGCGGCCCCTTTCGCAGTCGTCCCATGGACTCCATCTTGAGAGAAGCGAGCAGCCTGGCAAAGCAGGGAATCAAGGAACTGAATCTCATTGGGCAGGATACCACCATGTACGGTTGGGATTTGGAAAATCGCCGTGGCTTGGCTGAACTGATCCGGGGACTCGGTAAGGTTGAAGGGATCGAGTGGGTCCGTGTGCTCTATGTTTATCCCAACAACGTTTACGATGAGCTTCTGGATGCGATTGCCCAAACTCCTTCCGCCTGTAAATATATCGATATTCCTCTTCAACATGCCTCACGGAGAGTTCTCAAGAGCATGAAAAGGGGCGGAAATCGAAGCTCCCTCTCCCGGTTGATCGAGCGAATCCGGAGCGGTATTCCCGATGTCGCCATTCGCACTACGATGATCGTTGGGTTTCCGGGCGAGAGGGAAGAGGATGTAGCGGAGTTGATGGGGTTTGTCGAAGAGATGCGATTCGATCGGCTGGGTGTCTTTACCTACTCTGACGAAGAGGATTGTGCTGCCTATCCACTCGATGGAAAAGTTCCTGAGGATGTCAAAACAGATCGTCAAAAGCGGTTGATGAAGTTGCAGGCAGGAATCTCAAAGCAGAAGAATCGCCAGATGATTGGGAAATGTTTTCCCGTCTTGGTGGAAGGATTGTCCAAAGAGAGCGACTTGCTGTGGGAAGGCCGACTATCGACGCAGGCTCCTGATATTGATGGGGTTGTTTACCTGAACGACGGAGTTAGCGAGCAGACCCGGCCCGGAGACATCGTCCCCGTTAGAATTACCGAGGCTCACGAATACGATCTTGTCGGGACGGTTACCTCGGTGTGATGAGCATGAAGCGGCGAAAACCGCGCTGTCCTACCTGTGGTCAGGAGATCTCGCCAGAGAGCCCTTTCATACCCTTTTGCAGCCCCCGCTGCCGTCTTCTCGATCTGGGGAAATGGCTTGACGGAGACTATAGCATCCCGGGTCCTCGGGTCTCTGAAACTGGAACTGAAACTGAAGTGGAGGAATGACCTGGATCGTTTCATTCGCGCCTTTGTCACCGGATTGGGTGTGGGTTATTTGCCCCTGGCCCCAGGAACCTGGGCTTCTCTAGCAACTTTGCCGCTGGTTTTCGGAGTTCACTGGCTTTTCCCCCTTCATGAGACGATGGTTCTGGGAAGTCTTGTGGCTCTGGTGACTTTTCCCGCTGTGATCTTTTCAACCCGATTTTCTCGTTCCGAAGGCGATCCTGATCCTTCAAAGATCGTCATCGATGAGATTCTGGGGCAGATGCTCTGTCTTGTGTTTGTTCCTGTGTCCGCAGTCTCCTTAGTGGCAGGTTTTTTGCTCTTCCGCTTCTTTGATATCGTGAAGCCCATTCCGGTCCGCAACAGCGAGAAATTACCGGGAGGAATGGGGATCGTGTGCGATGACCTGGTTGCGGGTCTCTACGCCGGCTTGTGCTTGAAAATCCTGATCTGGCTGACAGGCTAACAGGACTGAGGACTGAGTGCTGAGGACTGAGCAAGGAGGACAAACCCGTTCTACTGATCTCCTGACTTTTTTCCTTTCTGCGCGCGAAGCGCCGACAGCACGAAGGCACGAAGGCGCGCAAAGCGCGCTGAACCTGGAACGCGGGCGAAGCGTGACTGATATGAGAGCAGAAATTATTGCCGTGGGCTCCGAGCTTCTGAGCCAGGCTCGACTCGAAACCAATTCTTTATTCATTACCCGGAAGCTCAAGGAGTCCGGGCTAAAGGTCATGCGCAAGTTTGTGGTGGAGGACCGGGAGGAGGAGATCCGAGGAGCTCTGGAGAGTGCCATGAGAAGTTCCGAAGTGGTCATCCTGACCGGCGGCCTGGGTCCCACCCATGATGACATCACCCGTGAGGTTGTCTCCGAAGTGCTGGGACGGGAACTGGCACTGGACCCCAAGATTCTTGAAGGATTAAAGAGCCGATACCAACGAGTCGGTCTCGAGATGACCGACAATAACCTCCGCCAGGCTAGGATTCCTGAAGGGGCTGAGTCGATGGAAAATCCCAATGGTACGGCCCCGGGGATTTTTTTGAGGGAAGGGAAGACCCTTCTCTTTCTTTTGCCGGGACCCCCACGCGAAATGAAGCCCATGATGGGCCAGGTCATGGGCTTGATTGGTCGATACAAGCAGCTCACCCGACCCTACTACCGTCAACTGAAAGTGGCCTCGGAAACAGAGTCTGGTGTGGATTCCGCAATTGGCTCCATTTACACCTCTTACTCTTCGATTGAGACCACTATCCTTTCTTCACCCGGTATGATCGAGCTCATGTTTTACTGGATGGGTGAGGCAAACCAGCAACGGGCCGAGGATCAACTGAGAGAGCTGGTGACCCGTGTCCGTGAGAAGCTGGGTGACTCCATATACACCGACCGAGAGGAAGATCTGGAACAAGTGGTTGGACGGCGGCTCCGTGAGAAAGGGAAGACGGTTGCCACAGCGGAATCCTGTACGGGCGGCCTCCTGGGAAAGATGTTGACCGATGTACCGGGCAGCTCGGATTATTATCGGGGCGGAGTGGTTTGTTATAGCAACGACTTGAAGGCGGACCTGGTGGGTGTCAACGAGACTACTCTGGAGCGATTTGGAGCTGTCAGCGGGCAAGTGGCTGCTCAAATGGCGGCAGGTATTCGTGAGAGGGCAGGCGCAGATATCGGCTTGTCCGTTACCGGTATCGCAGGTCCGGAAGGCGGAACAGCAGAAAAGCCGATCGGACTGGTCTTTGTCGGTCTATCCAGTGACCAGGTCCGGGTCAAGAAGATGAGCCTTGGGGGTACCCGTGAGACCATCCGCATTCGGGCTTCACGATTCGCCCTGGACTTCTTGAGAAAAAGTCTTCTCTAGTGTGCGCAAATTAGGGAAGGTCCCCCGGGCCTGTCCCTAATCTGCGCACTAGAGGAAGCACTAAATCCCAAATCCGAAATTCCAAACAAATTCAAAATTCAAAATTCCAAACCACAGCCCGACAGCCCGACAGCCCGAAAGCACGAAGGCACAGCGCGCGAAGCGCGCCAGCACGACTGCACGAAGTTGTTGGACAACCGACAGCTGCTGTTCATTCTTGAAACGTTCCCGCCAGCTCCACCGTCTGAGTGATTTTGTGTTGGACGAATGATCGAATCTTCTGAGGGAGGAGAACAATGATAAAGACTTACGGTGAAACCCATCAACCGAACAGAGTGCAATTCCTGATACTTGCCCTGTTTATCGTGCTTATCGGATCCTCAACGGCCGCTTATGGCCAATTTTCCACCTCTTTTGAGGGGGACGCTCCCAACTTTGGTGACTTTACGTTATTTTCATCTCCCAACTCGGTGACTTTTACTGGCGGATTTACCCAGACTCAAAACCAACCCGGCCTCTACAAGAGCGGGGCCAAGTCCTTTATGGTCAATCTTGGCATTGGCAATACGGCTACCATTACCTTTGAAACGCCGGCCGCATCGGTGACTCTCTGGTTAAGGGATCAAAGTAACACCAGCGTACTGAAGGTGTTCGATCAGAATAGTCAGCTCATTAGCACGATTAACGCAACCACAAGTTTTGTACAGGTGAACATGTCCCCCGAGTGCGGAAAGTTTGTCAGTTCCATAACGCTGCAAAACAACGGCACAGGTATGGCAGTGATCGACGATTTCAGTTTCACGGCAGGCCAGGTGCCACCCAGTCAGAATACGGTTTTGATTGCCAGTTTTCTAAACGGCAACACGGACTTCTTCAGGTCGCGTGTGTATCTGTTTAACCCCTCAGCAAGCGCAGGAATCGTGTGCGGACGCCTCTTCACGCTACCCCGAACAGATGGTTTGGCCCAGGAGTTGACTAACACGCCGTTGGATCTGGGAACGCTGGCAGCAAGATCGGCACTCAACCTCAGGCTGGAAGATATCCTGGCTGAGCTGTTGCCCCTCGGGCCCTACGTGACCGACAACGGTAACCTGATCCTGGAGCTTACGATTGGATCGGCTGATGTAAAGGGCGCTGCCCAGGTCTTCAATAATTCTCTCACACTTGCCTTTGGCACTTATCCCCTCCAGGCGGTCCCCTCCACCTCGGCCGGATCTCCAACGGTTCTGGTTGCCAATTTTCTAAACGGCAACACGGACTTTTTTAGGTCGCGTATTTATCTGTTTAACCCCTCAGTAAGCGATGGGCCCGTGACCGTGCGTGTCTACACACTTCCCCGGACCGATGGGCAGGCTGAAGAGCTGACAACTTCACCGCACCCTCTCGGAACGCTGGCAGCAAGATCGGCGCTCAATATCAGGTTGGAAGATATTCTGGATGATCTGTTGCCCCCCGGGCCCTATGTGACTGACAATGGTAATCTGATATTAGAGTTTACGATTGGAGCGGCTGATGTGATCGGTGCCGCACAGGTTTTCAATAATTCCTTGACCCTTGCCTTTGGCACCTACCCACTGCAGATGATCCCGTGACGATAAGCCACAACTAACGGCCTAACTAGCCCGGATCATGCATGATCCGGGCTGGATCCGACCGCAGAAAGGAATCAACGAATGCATCTTAGGCTGCTGTTCGCTTTGCTATCCCTTTTGATTCTTCCCCTTACAACGTTGTTACTGGGTTTTTCAGATGGCCCACTACCCCAGCTCACGGGGGGCTTTCAGGAAGAGACTTGTCATTCCTGTCACAGCAGTTTTCCCCTCAATGAAGGCCGAACTCGAGGCGGGATGTTTTTTCTGAGTGGGGTGCCAACCCACTACCAGAGTGGAGAATCTTACCCCGTTACGGTGGTCATCGGCCAACCGGGCCAAAGGCGCTGGGGATTCGAGTTGTCGGTTCGGTCCGCTGCATCGGGAGAACAGGCCGGCCGCCTGGAAAGTGTGGATGATCGGACCCAGTTGAAGGAAGCAGGGGGAATTCAGTACATCCAACACAACTCCTCGGGAACCCAGGAAGGGATTCTCAACGGCCCGGTTGAATTCCACTTCAACTGGATGGCTCCTGATCCTTCAGCCGGACTTGTTTTCTTTAACGCCGCAGGCAATGGGGCGGACGGAAGTGGAGATTCAGCCGGTGACTACATTTACACCGCAGGTGCTTTCAGCAGTGCTTCCGGCAGCGGTGAGACTCTCTTGAGTCAGGCTCAGCCAGAGAGCCAACCCAGGTTGCGTCTGAATACCACCTCCCGATTCATGCACCTACCCGCCCCTGTCGATCTCAAAAAGGGGGACACCGAAACACATATCGAGCATCGGTTCCTGGAACCCATCGTCGACGCTGGATTCGGGCGTGCCTTTGGAATCGATGCGGGTGCCAACATCAATCTGGGCTTGAGTCATGCCGTGACCGATGATTTGACGGCCGGAGTTTCTCGGACTCGGTTCGGACAAATCGTTGTCTTCACAGGAACTTACGAGATCAACACCGATCCGGAATCCCCCTGGAACATGTCCTTTCTGGGAGGGGTTGAGGGCGAGGATAACTTTCATAATCATTATTCAACCGTCCTTCAGTTGCCCACTTTCTTTGATTACAAGCGATTGCGCACCCATGTGGTCCCTACCATGATCTTCAATTCTCGAAAGGATGAGGATCTTGCCTTTCGACCCAATCCCATCAACCCGGAGAGCAATCATACTTTCTCGCTGGGTCTGGGGGCGGAT
>CBDUTA010000217.1:0-6609 GCA_965369785.1 uncultured bacterium | reverse complement strand
CGAGTTGCTCCGCAAGCGGTAGCTACCTACTGTTGGAATTGTTTAGGGCTGAGATCAGCAAAGCCGGTCTGGCGGAAGAAATATTGGTTACGGCATGCGGATGCCTGGAGATTTGCGAGCGTGGTCCCAATGTCGTTGTTTGTCCTGAAGGCCATTGGTATACCGGCGTCAAACCAGAGGATGTGAAAGATATCGTTCAGCAACACCTAGTGAACGACAAACCGCTAGAGGAAAGAGATGAGTCGGATCCGGTAACAATTCGAGCGGAAATCACTGCCCATCGTGACAAGTTACACAAGATGATGGCGGCAAGGGCTCGAGCAGGCGTGCTCCCGGATGAACTGTCTGACCTGCTGCAGGGATTCCAGTGGAGCCGGGTTCTGCTGACGGCCATTGAACTGAACCTTTTCACCGTCGTAGGTCGCGGCGCAACGGCTGAGGACGTGGCCCAAAAGATCGGCACCGACAAACGGGCCACCACATCTCTTATGAACGCTCTCGTTGCTCTGAGGTTACTTGATAAAAACGATGGTCGATACAGCAACGGCGAATGGGCGAAAACCTTTCTTTCCGAGGGAGCTCCGCACGATTCCCGGGCGGCACTCATGCACACGGTACATCAGTGGCCGCGCTGGTCCACGCTAACAGAGTGCATCAGGACAGGAACCGCTGTCACCTATGAGGAGATGGTCGAAAGAGGAAGGGAAGAATGGACTGATCCCTTCATTGCAGCGATGCACAAAAACGCATCCTTTCAAGCTCCGGTGGTTGTCGATGCTCTTGACCTGGATGGAGTTAATCGGCTTCTCGACCTCGGTGGCGGCTCTGGAGCCTATTCGATCGCCTTCGCTCGTGCCAGACCAAACATCACTGCCACCGTCTTTGATCTGCCCACCGTGACGCCTTTGACGAGACACTACGTGGATGAGAGCGGTGTGGCAAACCGCATTCGTACTGTCGATGGCGATCTGAGGACTGACTCTTATGGACACGATTTCGATCTAGTCTTTATTTCGGCTATCTGCCACATGAACGGACCGGAAGAGAATCGAGAGATGCTGCGAAAGGCGAAAGACGCCTTAAGGGCCGGTGGCCAAGTGGTGATTCAGGACTTCCTGCTTCACGATGACAAAAGCGGTCCACAGTTCGCTACCCTCTTTGCACTGAACATGCTGGTGGGTACAAAGTACGGCAGCTCGTACAGTGGGCTGGAGTATAAAAGCTGGCTAAAAGATTTAGGGTTTGTCGACATCCAAAAGACCGAGCTGCCGGGACCGGCCGATTTGATTGTTGGCTCAAAGCCGGATGCTGCGAAAAGGTGACCTTTTCTCATCTGTTAGGCTTACTGCACACTGAGGATTGTCACGAGGTTAGACATCTTCATAAACCCCATAAGTGTTTGTAAACCTGTTTATAACCTCCCCCACGAACACTATTCAAGCGACTAACGTCGACGCAAAAAACGGCCCTGCGCCTCCCACTGAGTCAATTGTTCCTTCAACTTCTCGGCAATCGAAGCTGTGGGTTGGAAGGCCAGAAAACGCCGGTATTCAGTAGCAGCCGATTGGAAATTCCCTCTCTGCCAGACAATCTTGGGCCTGTATGTAGGGTGAACCGCTTAAAGTCGAGAGAGAAAGGAGAAGAATCGGGAGGAGACCCAAGAGGGAGAGGAAACTCCAGAATCTGTCCATGGCCTCATCCTACTCCGCCTGCCGTTTGGAGTCGACCCGGCATTGTTTCTTGGCACAAGATTTGCTTCATTTTCACTACGAGAGCCGAGGAGTACAGGACAATGTCCAAGCAAAAGAGCATCAGCAGGTGCAAGATCCCTGCTCATCTGATCGAACTGAAGAAGGGATGAGAGAATTGAAAAGACCGTAAGGAGGATATGGCAATGCCCGTGAAAAAATTACAAGAGTTTCTCAACAGCCAGAACATCAAGTATGTGACGATCAGCCACTCGGCAGCCTACACGGCACAGGAAATCGCGGCTTCTGCACGCATTCCCGGGAAGGAGTTGGCTAAAACGGTGATCGTCAAGGTGAATGGCGACATGGCCATGGCCGTTCTGCCGGCCTGCTATAAGATCGATTTCGATCTGTTGAAGGAGGCCGCTGCAGTCAACAAAGTCGAACTCGCCAGTGAGGAAGAATTCAAAGACAAGTTTTCAGAGTGTGAAGTAGGAGCTATGCCACCGTTTGGGAACCTTTACGGTATGGACGTCTTTGTGGCCGATACGTTGGCGGAAGATGAGGAAATCGCATTTAACTGCGGTTCGCACACAGAGCTGATCCGAATGTCCTACAAGGATTTCGAAGCGACCGTAAAGCCCAAAATAGTGAAGTTCTCATCTCACCAGTAATTCGAAAAGACCTTCCAAGTAGCACCAGATCCTGATAACAGGTCGCCTACCCCACGCAGATTTTCGCGAAATTTTGCACAGTAAAGCGTACTTGTCTTATGTCATATAACGCGATACCTGCGCAATTTCACCCGGGTTTCAGCCCAACCCTTTTGCGTCGCCGCTTTTTTGTTTAACCCGCGTCTGCTTGCTGCAAGAACCTACCGGCGCGGCTCCTGAAGTAGGCTGCAGGTGGCATAGGGATTGCATCGCAGGGCAAGTGTATCGATGTTTCCAAATCCGGCGAAGTCGTGGGGGGGCGAACTCCATTGTTTCTCCTCCCTGGAATCGAAAAGCCTCTCAACGACGCATTTGCTGGGGGGCATCACCATGGCTGAATTCCAGCTTCACAGGAGTAGAAAAGGCCTTCACCCCAGATCGGCGCTTAGATTGCTGGTCTTCATTTTCCTCTTGGGGGAAAGTTCCCTCATGCAAGCCCAGGAAGGGCGCCAGCAGGAGGGCCACGCGCCAGATCAGCACTCGCCACAGAGGATCGTTGCGGCGGCACTGATTGCAGACCAGATCACTATAGACGGGGAACTGAATGAGCCTGCCTGGAGGAAAGCTGGGCTCTCACGCCGTTTTCACCAAAGAGATCCGGACGAGGGAGAACCGGCTACAGAACCCACAGAGATTCGTTTTCTTTACGACAAGCAAAATCTCTACGTGGCCGTGATTTCTTACGACTCAGAGCCTGCGAAAATACTTGCTACAGAACGCCAACGTGACGCCGATTTGCGCAACGACGACACGGTGGCCCTGGTTTTGGACACATTTCACGACCTTCGCAACGGTTACCTGTTTAAGACCAACCCGCTGGGAACGAAATATGATGCCCACATCACCGATGAAGGCCGAGACGTTAATCGAGGTTGGGATGAGAGGTGGTCGGTGGCCTCGAAGATAACGAAGGATGGCTGGATAGCGGAGTTTGCAATTCCCTTCAAAAGTGTGCGGGTCAGTGGGCCAGAAGCTCAGCTCTGGGGCCTGGAAGTGGAGAGAATCATTCGGCGCAAGAATGAGTTCACCTACTGGAAATGTTATGAGCGGGGGTACAAGTTGGAAAACGTCTCCCAGGCAGGACTTCTGTATGGACTGGAGGGTTTTGAGACCGGCTATCGGGTGCGTGTGAAGCCCTACGTAGTGGCCGGCCTCTCACACGAGGCCGATCGCTTGGCTTCGGATACCACCAATGCTTCCGATCTTGGCCTGGAGGTCATGAAGTACCGCATTACTCCCAGTCTCACGGCTGATTTTACCGTCAACAGCAATTTCATCGACACTGAAGTAGACCGTCAACAGGTCAACCTGGACCGTTGGGAGCTTTTCTTTCCCGAGCGAAGGGAGTTCTTTCTGGAAGGTGGGGGAATCTTCAAGTTCGGGGTGGCCCGGGGTGAGATGCCTGCTCCAGACGTGGCGTTGTTCCACAGCCGGCGGATTGGTGAGCACACGACCGTCGAGGAGGTTGGTCTGTCCTCCAGAAACATACCGGTACCCGTAGATGCGGGCCTCCGCGTCACTGGCAAGCTCAAGGGCCTTGGTGTCGGGATTCTGAATGTTCAGACGGGCGCCCTGCCGTCGGAAGACGTTTCCCAGAACAACTACGGGGTCGTCAGGATCAAACGCGATATCCTGGCTCGTTCAGCGGTTGGAGCCTTCTTTCTCAACCGTGAGATCAGTGGGAGCAGTGATTTCAACCGGGTCTATGGTGTGGACAGTAATTTTGTCTTTGCCCGTCATTTCTTTGCCAACGCCCTATTTGCCAAGTCTGCCGAACCCGGGGTAAAAGGCGATAACTGGGTGAGCAGTGGGGGAGCTAAATGGAATAGCGACTTCATTTTTGCCGGAATCGAGTATCTATTCTTAGAGCCCAATTTTCGAGATGATCTGGGCTTTGTTCCCCGCCTAAATCAAAGACGCATTTCCCCTATTTTCGACATTAAACCTCGTCCAGAGAGCCGGCTGATCCGAAAATTGCAGTTTGGTTATCGTCTGGATTACGTGAGCGATCAGGACTGGGTGGTCCAAACTCGCTACAACCACTTCAACTTTCACATTTTTTTTCAAAGCGGTGACCATTTGATGATCGCCCCTCACCGCCGAATGGAGAGGGTTACCGAACCCTTCCGGCTGCGCCCGGGTGTGACCATTGTTCCAGGCATTTACACCTGGAACAACGTTCGGGTCGCTTACACGGTGAATCCCGCTCGAAAGCTTTCCGGGAGCTTCGTCTACCAGCCCATGTGGAACTTTTTTGGAGGCGATCTCCACGCCCTGAGTTTTCGCCCAAGAATAAAGGTGATCCCAAACGTCACATTGGATCTCGGCTACCGGATCAACATGGGGGATTTCCCTGAAGGGGAATTCACCGATCACGTGGTGAACTTCCGCATCGAGTATGCTGTGAATAGTCAACTACTCACCCGGACAGTCCTCCAGTACAACAATGCCGACTCCTTCAAGGGAGTGCAGTTTATCCTGGATTACATCTTCCGTCCTGGAGATGACTTGTTCTTGATTTACAAGGAGGCAAGAACCGGAGACGGACAAAAGGACCGCACGCTGGCGATGAAGCTCACCTATGCCTTCGATTTCTAGCCCATCTCAGGCGATTGGGTGAACATCACCAGACAGCGATTCTGTTTCGCCATCTCCAGGACGCGTCTCCTTTAATGTCTGCCAGGGGGGAAGTATTTTCAGTAAAATGGCCAGAATCACAAGTGGCAAAATGAGAAATCCAACCGCCGAGAGGAGTCCCTCGATGCCCATCAATTCCAGCTTGTAGGTGGTCAGACCCCTGAAACTCTTTGAAAACATCTGACCGCCCATGACCACATTCCATCTTGTGCTGAATATTCCCAGCTGGATCAGAATTGCAGAGATGAAGTAAAGCAATTTCCTGAGCTCTTCATTCAAACTAAGAAGTCTGATTGCAACCATAATCCCCAAAGGCACGATCATTCCCAGGAGAATCTGCATGACAATCAGACTTAGGAAAAGTTTGCTGACAATCAGCTCTGACAATATTTCTATGGATTCCTCACTTTCATAAAGCCGATGGACAAAATCCAGCGCCTCAAGGGAAAAGTCAACGATAACCGCATAGAAAAGAAATGAAGCGACCCGGTCAAGACATTTCATGTCAATTCGTTCACCCCTGAAGGGAACAATGACCATGTAAAGGAGCAGCACGAGTGCGATTCCTGAAACGATAGCCGAGAAAAGGAAGACAATCGGCATCAGCACACTGCTCCACCATGGATTTGCCTTAACAGAGCCAAAGATAAATCCGACATACCCGTGAAGAAGGAAGGCGGACGGAATACCAATGATGGTGATAGCTCTCACAGCCTTTTTATCGAAACGGACTCCTTCCTCAGTGAGATCCGTTGAAAAAAGTGCAATGACCCTGTAGAACCAATTCATCGGAAAGGTTGCCTGCTCTGACCACAAGACAAGGTCTCTGCGGTACTCAAACCATAACTCAAGCAGAAGGACAACCATCAGATACCAGAGGTAGACGAAGCCAAACACCGCCATGGCGGATGTCAAATTTGGGGTGAGGAATATTTCGTATGCGCGCTCGGGATGTCCAAGATGCAAGTTTAGAGGAAGCGGTGCTACAAGGAGAAAAGCAAGGGCCGTGAGAAGGGAAAGCCTGTATGTGGGTTGCAACTCCTTTACATCAAAGATCTTCACCAGAGATGCCAGTATAAAGGCCCCCGCAACGAGGCCGGTAATGTACGGATAAACGACAATCAGAATGGACCAGTGGATTTCCACCTCGTTGGGATAGATGAAGCCGCTGACTTGTCCCAGCAGTTCGTAGAGGCTCTCAGTCTTGTCCATACTGAGTGTCTCCTCCCATGAATACCATGATGTTTGTGGCGAGCGCGACGGCGTCGAGTTCACGAAGTGACGACGACGCGATGTCTGTGACATCGTGGAGGAGGAGCGACAAAGAAATCGATGCTGTCCCGCCGCCACCCTTCGGGCTGATGGGGGTTGCGGACGATCTCTCCGTCGCTCGTCGTCGCCGATGTCCCCGCATCACTTCCTCCTCGTTCCTTGATCTCCCCTCCCAAACTCCATCAGCAAACGTCATCGTATTCATGGGACGAGACACTACTACCTCACTTCCCCATCAAGATCTGTGTAAAAGACCTTTGGCCGTGTATTGAGGTAGGGTTTCAGCACGTGAATCTTGC
>CBDUTA010000216.1:0-6616 GCA_965369785.1 uncultured bacterium | reverse complement strand
GGGCCACAATCTCCGTGGCCGGCGGCTCAAGAGTCATTAGAAAGAGTGCCCGCCGAATATTCCAACAGTTTCTATTGCAAGAAGAGGAGGTTGGGGAGGAATAGGCCGGTGTTTTCGTCGCTTCGTGACGAGAGCCTATGCGTCATCCGGGCAAGGACCGGCTAATTCGTTTCCTGACTTTCCTGGTGAATTCTCTTAGCAAGAAACTGGGCCACCTCGGAAAGGTCAAAAGGCCAGGCGTAGCGAATGGAAACGCCGGGGTGTCTTTCCTGTGCCTGTCTGACGGTAGCGGGGATCTGAATTTCAGCATGGATGCCGCCAGGGGTTAGCATCGGTGTAATGACGATTATATTTTCAGGCTTTTGGGCCACGGCTGTCTCGATGGCCTGCTCGACAGTGGGGCCGCAGAACTCGTTGAATCCCACCACGACTTCCAAGCCCGTGGTTTCCCTGAGCTGATCGGCCATTTGCTGCGAGGCTGCGTAAAACGGGTCGTTTTCCGCCGTGCGGGGCCACCCGCGTATTTTGGCATCCAGGGCCGCGTAGCGGTGGTGAAGGTCCTCATCGCCTCCCTCAGCGTAATGGAGGCGGGCGTGCAGCGCAAAGAACCTGGCAAACTCGTCTTTGGGGAAATCGTTGGGCGGCTCACCGTGCATGGCCAGCACGACGACGACCTTTTGAGGGGTTGCCTGCGCTGCGGGATCGGATTCATTTCCCGATGGAGCCTGCGCTAAAGCAGAGATCCAGGAAGAGAGGATCAGACAAAAGAGGAACCCCCAAAAGCTATTTTTAACGGACATAGTTACACTCCTTGAAAAACTGAGTTTAAGGATTCGGGTGTTCTGAGGCAAATCATCGGTTCTGTGATTTGCAAGGTTTCATCTTACAATAGGAGAAATATGTCGGATTATTTTGGGTTCTTTGTATTTACACTGATTGCCTTCTTTTGGGTCGTCCAGGGTACTCGAGCCGTACGAGGCATGGCCAAACTACCCAGCCTGGACGATGTTCCTCTGCTGGAAGATGGCCGATATCCGCGGATCTCGATCCTGGTAGCGGCTCGAAACGAAGCCACCAAACTGCCCGCAGCGCTCACGAGCTTACTCGTACAGGACTACCCCAACTACGAAGTGATCATGATCAATGATCGCTCCCAGGATGAAACTGGGCCGATTCTTGACAAATTCAATCAGGGACATGATCACCTCACGGTCACTCACTTGGCGGAACTCCCACCTGGATGGCTAGGCAAGCCGCACGCCCTGACCCAAGCTTACCGGCAGGCGACGGGGCAGTGGCTGCTGTTCACCGATGCCGACGTCCACTTTGCCCCTGATTTACTGAAGCGTTCCTTGAGCCTGGCGCTGGCACAAGGCTGGGATCATGTCACTCTCCTGCCCTTTGGTGAGTTGGAGGGTTTCTGGGAAAAGACGGCCATTACTTACTGGGTCGGCACTTTCGCTGTTGGCCTTAAACCTTGGAGAGTCAGCAATCCGAAAGCAAAGGAGTATGTGGGTGTCGGTGCCTTTCAGCTGGTGCGGCGCAGCACCTATGAAGCGATTGGAACCCACCAACGGTTGGCCATGGAGGTTGTGGAAGATGTCAAGCTGGGCAAGCTGGTTAAGCTCGGTGGCTTTCATTCCGGAGTTGCCCTGGGAGGAAAGCGACTGCAAATTCGCTGGGTGGAGGGCCTGGGTGAGTACGTGCGAAATCTTTCCAAGAACATGTTCGCCGCCTGCGGGTTCAGTGTCAGTTACACCCTTCTGCTGGTGGTTCTCTCACTGGCTATGACTGTTCTGCCCTTGGCGGGCCTGCTGTTTACCTCCGGTGCCGTGCGCAATCTCTCAGTTGTCTGTGTTTTGGCAGCAGGGCTGACGCACATGAAAAATGGAGTCCGACTGTGCCGCGCCTCACCCCTTTACGCCCTCACCTTTCCGTTGGGTGCCGTCCTCTTGAGCTACACCCTTCTCCGCTCTATGGTGGTCACACTCTGGCAGGGGGGAGTCCTCTGGCGGGACACCTTCTACCCTTTGAAGGATCTGCGTAAAGGGATTATTTAGCCCGGATGATGCATAAATTCTCTACTGCAGCGACCAAATCATCCACCCTGCCTGTGTTGCACTCGCTCGGCCTCCTCAACGTACCGTACAGTACGTTTGCGGGGGCCTCGGTCGCGCGCCTTGTCAGGGCGGCGCTTTTGTCGCTTCGTGACGAGAACCTATGCATCATCCGGGCTTTTAGCCCGGATGATGCATAGGTCGGGCTGGGGGCTTACGAGACTGTCTCAAAAGTCGGCTGACCCAGGTTTCTTGCGCCCCTACAGGCCTTAATCAAAATCAAGGGGGGTTTTAAACAGACTCTCCCGTCCCTTTCGTTACTTGGTGACGAGAACCTATCCATAATCCAGGTCAGCCCTTCAGTCGTCGCAGCGCCTCCTCCACCTCTCCGGTGACCCTTTCGTAGTCCTGTCCCCCTCTAAAGGAAAGCGCGGAACCGATCTTCACCTGAACCTCTCCGGATTGAGGCCACTCATGATGGATGGAATAGATGGGATAGAGCCCCTCGAGGTGAATGGGAACCACCGGGACCCGCAATCGAAGGGCCATGAATCCGATGCCCATCTTAAAGGGTTGGAGGTTTCCGTCAGGAGAGCGTTGCCCCTCCGGGAAAACCAACGGGCACTGCCCCTGATCGATTCGCTGACCCGTGTGTTTGAGGGCTCGACGGACACTCGACCTCCCCTGAGGAAGGGGATAGGCGTTGAAAAAGGCGCAGGCCAGAAAGAACTGACTTGCCGAGGTTGCTCTTTCCTTCCAGGACCGCCCCAGGGGCTGAAAGTAAGCTCGAAAAAAGCCTTGTGCCATGGCCGGGGCCAGGCGCCTTCGCCAGGATGAAGGAAGAGCGGAGAAAATGGCTACCGTGTCCAGGTGACTCACGTGATTGGCCACGAAGATGACGGGCGGATCGACCTCTGCGAGATGCTCCAGACCTTCAACGCTGAGGCTGAGGTAATGCCGAAAAAGGGGAAGAATGAAACCCCCAAGAGCGACGCTGCGGATCCAGCGCACCAGCAGGAACTGAGTCCAGTCGGGAAAGGCTGGCGTGATCCTTTCCGGTTCCCTTCGGGAGGGCGACCTCTTTAAGGGAGAGGGGGAGGATAATTTGCCGTCCCTTTCTGCTTCTGTTTCCTGGCCCTCCTCCTTGAGCCAGGTCTTGAGTTCCCCGACCGTGGAGAGTCCTGTAAATTGAGCCTCATCCAAATCAAGTCCAAATCGACTCTCCAGCTGGGAGAGCAGATCTACCTGCTGGAGCGAGGATAAACCCAGATCTTCACCAAGACGCCCGTTTTTTTCCAGTTCTGAGGGGTCTTTCCCGGTCAGCCGGGAGAGGATATTTTCAAGACCTCCTGTCTCGGTTTTTGGGGCAGCGGCCGTTTCGCCTTTCTGCGCCGCCCCAACCCTTAGCGCAATTTGGCGGCGCTTGATCTTCAGAGTAGAGGTGGTCCGTGGAAATTCCTCTTCCGGCCAGATGGACCCACTTTCAATGCGCTGGTGCGCTTCCAGATTTTGGTTGGCCTGGCCGATGAGCCGGTCAACATCGAGGGAGGCATCTTTTGGGATCAACACCGCATGAACCGTTTCCTCCCCATCTTTTTGCAAGCCGATCACGGTGCTATCGAGGATCTGGGGGAAGCTGCTGAGGACGGACTCCACGTCCTGCGGATAAACGTTAAGGCCCTCGGAGGTGACAATAAGGTCTTTTTTCCGTCCCTTGTAGTAAAGGTGACCTTCCGGATCCATTTCCCCAAGATCACCGGTGTGCAACCATCCGTCATCCAAGACCCGGGTCTCCCCTGCCTCGCCCAGATATTCAGTGACCACGCTTTCTCCCCGCACCAGGATTTCCCCATCTGAAGCAATCTTGACCTCTTGCCCTTTCAGGGCCTTGCCGATGGACCCTCGGCGGGCATGGAAAGGATGGTTGACCGTCACCACTGGAGAGGTTTCGGTCAACCCATATCCTTGCAGTACCAGAAACCCCAGTTCATTCCAGAAGACCTCCGATCGCGGATCCAGCTGAGCTCCTCCCACCACGAGGGACCAAAACTTCCAGCCCAAGGCGGCATGGACCTCTCGATACCGCCACCACCGTTTGGCCAGGCCCAGAATTCCCTTCCCGGAGACTTTCTTTTCCCGTAGGGGGTTCCCTCTGCGTTCCATCTGGCTTTGTAGATTCTTGATCAGTCGGGGAACGGCTACCAACACGGAAATTTTCTCCCGCCGCAGGGTGTTTATGATCGCTCCCGGATTCAGCTCCACCATGAAAACGGCACTTCCCCCCAGAAGCAGGGGAATGAACATTCCCAGGGACTGGCCATACATATGACTGAGGGGAAGCAGGTCCAAAATGCGGATGGGCTGAAAAGGGCGGCTCCATTTTTTGTAGCGTTCTATTTCGCTTTGGAAGGGCCGCAGATTGGCGCAGATGTTCTTGTGACGATGCACGACTCCTTTGGGCCGGGCTGTGGTTCCCGAGGTGTAAACGATCTGGACGATGTCAGAAGGAGAGACGTCCTGGATGCGGATGGACCCGGCTTTTGGAAGGTCGTCCATTTCGGAGAAGAGAAATTTCCTCAGCTTGATGGGGTCTGTCTCGACGGTATCATCGTGAACGAGAAGCCTGGCTTTCACCTCGCCCTGGATTCGGTTCACCAGCCCGTTTGAGAAGCGGGCATCGACCGGAACCACCTGGACCCCCTGCACCAGACACCCCCAGAAGACAGCGACCCACTCGATTCTGTTGTCGCCCCAAAGCAGGACCCGATCACCTTTTTTAAGGCCCTGTTGGTTCAGATAGGAAGCAAAGGCAGAAATTTTTTCGTAGAGTTGGCGGTAGGAGAGTTTCCAGGTTCGAAATCCGTTGCAAAAGCGTATTGCTTCGCGGTCGCCTAAACGACCCATGGAGGGCAGCAGGTCGAGGAGGGTACGCATGCCACCAGAATAGACGAAGACGGCAAAGGAGGGAAAGGATCAGCGCTCTACCAGTGGGAATCGTTGATCTCAGCTCCGTCCATAATGTACCAGCGGTCGGGGCCGAATTGTTTGGCGACGATGATGAAAAGTCTCCCCACTTTGTCCGCCTCATCCCGCGGGACGATCACTTTCATTGCCACCTCTTGCCCTTCGCCTGGGAGGCCGGCGGAAGGGAAAAGAAAACCTTGGACGAGAATCTCTTCCACCTCAAAGTAAGCGCTGGCAAACCCTTGGCGAAACTTGACCAAATCCCTGGAAAGAGGGGAGTCGTCTTGCGTGAGCTCAAACTCGATGCCTTCAATCTCGTCACCTGTGGTGCCCACCCCCAGACGATAATCACTTCCAGAAGCGAAGCCCGAGAATCGAGTGGTGAAGCTGATCTGATCAGGTTCGCCTTTCAGGATGGGAGCCGACAGGGAAACTCGATCCTGGCCCAACAGAGACGCACTGAAAACGACCCACAAAAAGCTTAAACACTTGAGTTTTCTCATTGTTGCACTCTCCCCTTTTAGTGTCCTTTTGGCCATCATAGCATCTGCAGGTATATAGGGAAATGGTTATTTGGTGGCTAGTACAGCCAGCAATCCCACTGTGGTTGACGCTGCCACGACATTGTGTGCGGTGATCATGTTCCCGGCCGCACCACCGACAGCCTGAGCGGTAACGACTTTGGCGGGATTCACGTGGATCTCCTGAGCGGCATGCTGTCCAGGCCGGAGAGATTAAAGTTTGCCCCCGACTCAATAAAGAGCCGGGCCATGGGTACGGCAAACAGGAGAGCGACCATGGCGCCCCGCGTTTGCCTACCCGCTGAAAACCATGATTCCCTGATTTCCTTCCAGCTCATTCGGTGTAAGCCATAGGTCAACAGGCAAACTACGATGAACATGAAACCGGGAAGATAAAAGGGCTGGATCTGCTGGCCAATGCCGGTGCCGAAAATGATGTAAACCAGGGATAGAGCGAGGATAAGCCCCTGCAGGCTGGCCGCAATGATCACCGGAAACCGGACTCTCCAGCCTCCCCAGGCGATCAGCAGGGTAATAACCCCGTAGGCATGCGAGGGTGAGTTCTACTCCCCCAAAACCCGATTGCATGTTAGGCTTTTCTCATGGGGAGGATTCTTGCCCTTTTCGTCCTTTTGTGCACGGCTTGCCCCCTTGAGGGAGGCAGAACTTTGCGCATTGGCGGCAAGGACTTTTCCTTTTCCATTACTGAGCCCGAAGGTTGGACGATTGATTTTGCCGGCGCCCAACAGATTGCCAACTTTGTGATGTACCCCATGAACACCACATGGCGGGAGTCTGATGTCGTTGCTTTCGCCCGCTTTGCACCCCAAGGGTCCCGGCAGACCCCGGAAGTTTTTCTGGAAAATCACCTGGAGGAGTTTCAGCAGCGCTGCCCCTTCTACGAAACCGGGGATGTGAAGCTGGAATTGAGTGGGGCACAAACCTTTGTGGCAAAAGCTCTTCACTGTCCGACTATGCGACACGAGATTGTTGCTGTTACCGAGGTTCCGGGTTTCTTTATCACCTTTGTTCTCTCTTCGAATCAGAGAAATCGGCTTCAAGGTGCTCTTTCTC
>CBDUTA010000215.1:0-6622 GCA_965369785.1 uncultured bacterium | reverse complement strand
CGCGAATCTCATCGATCCTGCCCTGCAGCTCGACCAGCTGCGTCCTGCAGTAGGGTCACCAATCCGCCGATCTTACGAAGACGAGCATGGCTCCCTTCGGTCCCAGGATCGACTGCAGTGTCCGGGTCTCGCCACGCTGATCCTGCAGGCTGAAGTCAGGTACTCGCTCGCCCACCTGAGGACCCAGTTTGGAGACATCTATTTTCGTTCGCGTGGGCGTCTGGGCTCGGGCCGTCCACATCGTCATTCCCATGAAAAACCCCGCCAACACAATGACCATCACTTTTCTGGACATTCGTACCTCCTCAATGCATTCAGGATGCTTACTTCCTTTTCAGGAATACCTCTCATTCTAAATGTTCCCGGGTCGGATCTCAATGGAGAATATCCGGATGGGGACTGAGCGATCGGAAAATGAACATTTTTATGCTGTCCGACCTTTCTTGGATTGGAAAGCTCCCCATGCCGATCCAGAACAAATAACGGGAAGTGAGCTGTTCTTGTCTGCCCTGGATCACCCCGTCCGGCGCCGGATTGCATTAGTTTCTATCCTAGTGAAGATCTGCGATTTTTCCTTGCACAACGACCCGATTGTCCCTAGAGTAGACGGACCGTGAAACTTGTAACTTTGGTGGTGGGAGCTCTTATCGTCGTTCTCGCAGTCAGTCTGGATACCGTGAATGAGCGCAATGATTGGCTTGCGGCCGGACTCCTTCTCTTCTCTTTGACCGCATCCACTTATTTTTTTGCCTGGCCGGTGTCCAGAGACGACGAGCGCCGCTGGCACTTCAATCCGAAGTTTGTCTTTCTTTCGATTTATCTGATCGTCGCAGCCGTTTGTGCCATATGGTTGGTGCTCCTGAAAACATGAGTGGCTTCAACAAAATGATGATTGAGAAAATCCTCAAAGGGATAGCGGTTGGTTTGGCCCTGTTGGTCGTGACCATCTTGGTTCTTTACCTCAATCGCAGTGATCCTTATGGCACGATTCCAGGCAAACGGCTCAGGGGAGAAGAAGTCAGCGAGTCGGTTGATGATTGGAGTTTCGCCAGCCAATACCGCAGGGTCAATGTTGAGGTGCGTCCCTCTGATCCTTATTCCGTCAATGCCGGATATTTTGTTCACGAGGGGCTTCTCTATATCTCCTCCGCAAAAAGCCGTTGGGCCCAGTTTCTGGTTGAGGATCCGAATATGAGGATTAGAATCGGGGACAAACTCTACCGGGGAAGGGCCACCCGGATGGAAGGCGCACAATTGGAAAAAGCCCGAAATGCTTATTCCGATAAGTACCCCAACAGGACCCCGGAACAGATAGCGGCGCGCTGGTTTTTTCGAATTGAATCGCGCTGACCCTCATCATCTCTGCCCCAGCCACGACATCGGTGAGCTAGGTCCCTTTAGCCCCAAAGATGCCCCCGGAAACAGTTGATTCAAGGTTGAAGGTATGGTACGTCTGGATCATTCATTTCAGTGAGTCCAAACGGACTCATAACCGAAGTTAGTGAAAGGGAGGTGTGCCATGTATCAACGAGCCTTTTTCATAGCCCTCTTTTGTCTGTCCTTTAACCCGCAGCTACTTCATTCTCAGTCCGAAACGCAACCTGCCGAAGTCGTCCTTTATAACGGTGTCATCCTGACCATGGACGATAACCTGACAACGGCCCAAGCCGTTGCCGTCAGGCAAGGTGAAATTCAGGCCGTAGGGGAGAGCACCCGGATCTTGAAGCTGGCAGGACCCGATACCTTAAGGATTGATCTGAAGGGTAAAACCGTCATTCCCGGTCTCATCGACACTCACTCCCATGTCCAAAGCTATGCAGAAAGGACCTATGGCCGGACACTCACAGCTGATCAGGTTCGAGTCTATCCCATCAATTTCCGAACCGTTAAGACCAAGGAGGACGTGTTGAACCAGATTCGCCAGACTCTCAGGGCGATCCAGGCCCCGCCGGGTGAATGGGTGCACTTCTCCTCCCGCGGCCTGTCGGAAATTGACCAGGTGAAAATCCTCTTTGATCAGCTGAATCGATGGGAACTGGATAAGGCTGCCCCAGAAAATCCCATCGCTCTTTCCATGGGCATCCCTATTGAAAATGGCTATCTGATCAACGGTAGGGCAATGGACATCCTGTGGGAAAAGCACAAGGATTTCATCGAGCACTATGGGCGTTTCTGGGTTAACGAAGCAGGTGAACCGGATGGGCATCTGGAGCCTCCCGCCAGCAGGCTGGTGATGATTGAGTTCCGGCCCAGACCCTCTGCCCTCGACCTGGCTTCCATCTACGAAAAGACCCTGGAGGAATGGAGCGCCATGGGAGTGACCACGGTTGCGACCAAGCTCCATTCAGAAGCCGTGCAGGCCTATCAGTTGCTGGAATCCCAGGGCCAGCTGAAAGTTAGAATCGCCTATGGTGCTGACTGGCTTTTCGGCGTACCGGGGCTTGATGAAGCTCTCCCAGCCCACCCGCTGGAACAGGGTACAGGTAAGGTGTGGCTGGTTTCGGCGACCGCGGTAGGCATGGACGGAAGCGGTGCCCGACAGTGTACAGCTCTTGAGAGAAACAACCAGGCCGCCGGAGATGAAGGCACCATGGGCCTCTCTCTTCTGGGCGCCTGGTATCCTCAGGGGCAGTGCCACCTGGACATCGAGTATCGGGGGGGCAGCAGGGGTGGTCCCATCCGCGGGAACTACTATAAAGACTGGCTCTTCCAGCTGGCAGAAAATGGGCATCGAATCGCCACTACGCATATGGCAGGGGACCGGACTCAGGAACTGTTTCTTGACATCCTGGAACAGGTAGACCGGCGAATGCCGGGTTCTGTCAAAGGCTGGGCCCTGGATCACTGCACCCTGGTGAACCCTGAAGATATTGGCAGAGCCGCCCGCTTGGGTGTGGTGTGGAGCTGCGCTCCCAAATATATCGACAGCTATTCGACTATCGCCAGGTCCTATGGTGAGGAAGTGGCCAGACAGTATGTGGTTCCCGTAAAAAGCATGATCGATGCGGGAATACACGTGGCCTTTGAGATGGATCGGGACTCGTACGTCTGGGGGGATCTGGAACTTCTCGTCACCCGCAATGTGGAGGGGAAGGTTCTGGGAGCTCATGAACGGATTGATCGCACCACAGCTCTGAAGATGATCACTCGATGGTCCGCGGAATACGTGCTCAAGGAAGAGGAGTTGGGCTCAGTCGAGCCTGGCAAGTGGGCGGATCTTGTCGTTCTGGACAGAAACTACATGACCATCCCTGAGGAAGAGATCTCCGAGATTCAGGCTTTGATGACACTGCTGGGAGGAACAGTCGTTTACCTTGATTCTGGCTTTGCCGCCGATTTGCAGCTGAAGCCCGAAACAGCGGTCGTGGCCACCTACCAGAGCCTGCGGGAGCGCCATGCCAGTTTCTGATGACGAGAGGAGAGTTATGAAATATTCTGAACTGAACTCTCGGTATTGGTTGTTTGTGCTTATCTTACTGACTGTAATCACTCAGTTGAACTGCACGTCACAAACTCCGGCTGAGGAAGGTCGGCAAGTCCTTGAAGAGGCAGCACGAGCCATGGGCGGACTTGAAGCACTGGAGGCGATTGAAAACATTACCCGTATTGGCACACGTCAGATATCCTCATTTGGCCATGGCAGGCTCACCTCGGAGGCCTTATATGTGCAGCCGGCTCGTCCCTACAATCACACCATTGATTTCACAACTCCTCGTCGAGAACTCGTTTTGAGTGATACAGGCGCTGTTGTTCAGATGGTGGACTCGGTTAAAGGGGGTTACCGAAATGCCGGCAGGGGGGCGTTCTCACCTATGGAAGCTGCTCGACTGGTAAGATATCGCACCGAATGGGAGAAGGATATTGCCAAGTTTCTGGTTGCTGCTCTTGGAGAGGCGAGCAGTGTCGAAGGGGTGAGCGACGGCGTTCTGGAGGGACAACCCCATCAGGTGGTCCGCGTAGGTATGGGCGATGTCCTCTATAAGGTCTACGTAGAGGCCTCTCGTCATTTTGTCTCGAAGCTGGAGTTCACTGAGCCTCACTATCGGTTTGGGGATTTGGACAGAGAGCTGATTTTTTCAGACTATCGAGAAGTGGACAACGTCAAGCTTCCGTTCTCGGAGGAGCGTGCCCAAATGGGCCTGACGACTCAGGTGTTGGAATGGTCTGAGGTCAGTATGAACAACGAACTTCAGGAGGATCTTTTCCAGGTTCCCGAGAAAATTCAGGAAAGAGTCTCCTTCCTGGCTCAATTGGACACGATGCCTGTGGTTCCCACCGAACTCGCCGAGGGGGTGTACTTCGGAGAAGGCAAGGGGATGAACAGCCTGTGGGTGGATTTCGAGGACTTTATTCTGGTCGTGGAAGGACCCAACGACGAGGTGCAGTCGTTGGAAACCATTCGCCAGATCCGAGAAACGGTCGGAGAGAAGCCCATCCGGTATCTGGTGACTACCCACTATCACGAAGATCACAACGGGGGAATCCGCACCTATGCTGCCAATGGGGTAACTATTATCACACAGGCCAAGAACGAAGCTTGGATTTGGGAGATGTTGAACTATCCGTTTACCCTTAAACCGGACCAACTCGCTCGATCCGGGGTGGAGCCCAAGGTCGAACTGGTCCAGGACCGCAGGACCATTACAGACGGAAGTCGTACCGTGGAATTTTTGCACGTTCCCTCCGTTCACGCAGAAAGTTTTCTAGTGATTTATCTTCCCCGAGAGCGACTGATCTTTGAAAGTGACCTGTTCAGTATTCTTCAAGGTCAGACGGGCCCGCCGAGAATTGGAGCCGATGCAAGGGTTCTCTATGATGTTGTGACCCAGGAAGGTTGGAGAGTGAATCAGATTGTTCCTGGACATGGCCGTCTGGTTGGTTGGGATGAGTTTGTGACTGCCCTGAACGCAAGCAAGTCCCAGACAGAATAAAAGCGGAGTTCTCTCGTTCACCCCAGCCGGCGGCCCGGCTGAAATTCAAAATCCGAAATTCCAAGTTCAAAACCTCTGAGAGTGTGGGTTCACGGACTGTTTTATACTGCGTCTGTTTAGGATTTGGAATTTCGGATTTGGGGTTTCTTTGTGATGATGGGTGAGCTTCAAGCTTCGTTGGTCAACTTTGCGATGGCCCTAAACTATTTGGAGGTGTCATGAACAAAAAAGTAAAGAGAGATTTTCTGATCTTCGGTCTCGGTGTGCTGTGTGCCCTGAGCATTCCGTTAGCGTGTACTCGTGTCGTTGAAGAAGATCCGCCACCCCAGGCCGAGACGGCCGGCGGAGTTAAAGTAGGTGTTCACGATGACAATAAAGTCAAAGTGTCTTCCATCAATTGGGGGCTCAAGGTCAGGAATTTTAATGAGCTGTTCCTGCTCTCCGGGTATGGTGCCACCGATGCCGAGGGGACGGTTCAATTTCCGGGGGATGCCGCCGCTCAGGCGAAGTTCATCGTGGGACGGATCGAGTCCTTTATAGAGAAAAACGGATACAGCAACAACGACATCATCCGTTATGTGACCACAGTGACCAAGGACGTTCCGCGCAGCCAGTTCAGTGGAATCCGTGAGGCGACCTCGGCTTTTCTTTCCGATGTGGACGTCAAACCAACGGCCGGCACCTTTCGGATCGTTCAGGGGCTGGGTAATCCAGAGATGCTGGTGGAGTTGGATTTCTGGTTTGCCCAGTAACCCTGCCCTGAGTTTGTCCCGTCTCCATAGTACAATGCCCCGACTGTTGTTCAGGGTGCGGACAAAACCAAATGACGGGTACTTAAGCCCGGATTATGCATAAGCCGGGCCAGCGGGCATGATGGGAAAGACTTTTTTCACCACGCAATGCGACGGGTGAGCAGGGTCCAGACGGCCGGGCTCCTGCTCTTGCTGCTGTGGGGCACCCTGGGGGTTGGACAGCTGGTGGCCTCTGAGGCTCGATCCCCAATCCTTGATCCCACTCTGCATGCCCGGGCCATGGATCGGGCCGCTCGCTTACCCCGACTGCGAAGCCTGCTCATTTCGATTGATGGAAGGCTGGTTGAAGAGCGGTACTACCAAGGGGCTCGCTCCTCGGACTGGGCCAACCTGAAGTCGGCTTCAAAAAGTGTTCTTTCCGCGCTGGTGGGGATTGCCCTCGATCAAGGCTATCTGGGAAGTCTTCAGGATTCGATCTGGGAATTTTTGCCCGAGTACCTGGATGTGGCCGATCCTACCAAAAGAAAGATTACCCTCGAGGATTTGCTGACGATGCGCTCGGGACTGGAAACCACCAGTAACCGAAACTATGGAAAGTGGGTGCTCAGTGACAACTGGGTGCGTCACGTGCTCACCCGCCGGGTGGTTGGCGAACCGGGCGATCGCATGATTTACAGCACGGGAAGCTCGCACCTGCTGTCGGCCGTACTGACCAAGGCAACCGGTATGACCACCTTGGCTTTCGCTCGTCTCTACCTGGGTCAACCGCTCGGCATCCGGATCCCTCCCTGGATGCGCGACCCGCAGGGGATCTACTTTGGCGGCAACGAGATGCATTTGACGCCCCGGGCCATGTTGGAGATCGGTGAGCTCTATCTCGGAGGTGGCCGAGTGGGTGGCAGGCAGGTGGTGTCCGAGTCCTGGATCCAGGCTTCCCTT
>CBDUTA010000214.1:0-6625 GCA_965369785.1 uncultured bacterium | reverse complement strand
GTTGGCGGGATCCCGGCCTGCAGGGGATGACGGCGAAGGATTGAGGCTGCGAAGCTGTGGATGGTAGAGATTTGCAACTGGGCCGCCTGCTCGGACAGGGCCTGTGCTCCAGCACGGAGACGCTGGAAAGATTCCTCACCATCCAGCCCGGCCAACAGGGGGCTATCCTGGCCTGCGCTCCCCGACTGCAGATTTTTCAAAACCGTCTCAACGATCTCGTAAAACAGCGGATCTTTGAACTTCCCTTGGGCACCGGCATAAAGATCCTCAAGATGGGAAAGGCTTTCCGCCGCTGTGACACTCTCCAGGTAGCGGTAAAGGCGGGTCTGCATTTCAGCGGCGGCTTTACGCGTGAAAGTGGTCAGGATCAGGGAGCCAATAATGGCCCGGGCGGCCTTCAGACGCTCCTGGCGCGAGGAAGCGTTGTAGAGGGACCCGATCCCGGGTGCCAGGCCGTCGCCATCCCCCTCTTGTGGTGAAAGGAAGGGAGCATTCAAGAGGAGATAAAGGGCTCTAAGGGCCAGGGTGTGCGTCTTCCCGGTACCCGCACTGGCCCACACAAAGGCGTGGTCAGAAGTGGTGATCGCCTGCCGGCGAGCCGTTGCGTCATGAAGTGATGTGTTCATCACTTCATGGCCTCCAGGCGAGAGGAGATGTGCTTTTCGGACAATCCGGCATAGCGACGCTGGGCACCTGGATCAAAGCGGCGGCAAAGAGAGATGAACTCACAGTACCGACAGGAATTCGCTCCCTTGATTCCCTGCGACTTCAGGGTCTCCGTTGGAGTGGGCAGGTACATCCCTTTTTCGAGGATCTTCGCCAGTGGCCGCAGGAACTCCTCGGCTGCCGGTCGATCGGGCACTTCCATTTCCTGGGGTGGAGACTCCCTTAAGAAGATGTAAGAAAATTCCGCCTCGGTCTTTTGGTTCTGCTGACGAAAAATCCAGGGGTAGAGAATGGGCTGTACCCGATAACCCAGAAAGACTTCCCGTTTGAGATCTCTCTTCTCAGGTGCTCTACCGCTTTTGTAGTCGTAGATGAGAAACGGGCCGTCCCCTTGGTCAATGCGGTCCATTTTCCCCGAAATGAGAAGTCCTTCCAGACCTGGAAAGGGCACTCTCTTCTTGAATTCGAGGTACATCGGAACATTTCCCTCAAGGTCCTGCTTCACCACCTCTTCGAAATAGCTCTTGACGGTTTCTTCCAGTTTGTTCAGTTCGGCCTGGCGAAACACGGGGGGCAGTACTTCCAATCGCCGGGATAACTGTGAGGAGAATTTGCTGGCAGCCTGGCGCAGCGCCTTCGCTTCGGAGCGCAGCATGGCTTTGGCGATTTCCTTGAGCGGAGTCTTCTGACTGAGCCAGGGCTCCATCAGGTGCTCCAGGAATTTATGAACCAGATTTCCCCAGTCCAGTGGATTGATTTCGTCTGCAAATTGAAGGGTGATCAGAGGCTCCCATCTCATCGAGCAGTGGGCATAAAAATGGTAAGGGCACTTGGCCAGGACCTCCAGATCGGTCACCCCGACCCGCTCGACCCGCTCCCTCTCCTGTCCTGAAAGGGGCCGGGAGGCTGCCGGAATATGCCCATTCCAGGCCGGTTCTTGACCCCTCAATTCTTGTGACTTGAAAAGGTAGTCGTAAGGGATATCGCCAGGGAGCGCGCGGGTCCTGTCGGGATGAATGAGGATCAGAAAGTCAGGGGGAAGAAAGGAGCCTCCCTGTGGGTCCAGCTTCAGGAGATCTTCTCCCTGCTGGACAGGTCCACGGGAGATCCGGTTCCTCGCCGTGTCGGCTTCCGCCCCTCCCCAGCGCTGAATGTAGCGCTGCACCCAGGGGGTAGGGGCCACGCTTCGTCCCCTGTCGTCACTTTCCGGAATCACCCAATGCACCCGTTCCGCTGAGGTGTTCAACAGAAAGAAGAGCATCGACATTTCCTCGGTGACCTGGGACTTGACCGGCAGCAGGTGTCCCACGTCACGGGCTTTGGCCATCAGACGTTTCCGTGAAGCATCGGAAAACAGGGGATCCTCCTCGATGCGCGAGGGCCAGGTGCCCGAGGCCAGCCCCAAGAGGACGATCGCTTTTGCGGTCAAGCTGCGGGCTCGCATGGAAGGCACGAAGAGTACCCCGGAGCGGTCCGGGGGATCGCTCCGAATCCGTTCGTCTACAACCCGGAGGAGCATTTCCCGCAGCATCGACTCTCTGATGAGCAGCTCTGGGCGGTAAGATTCCATGAACTGGAGCGCTTTCACCAAGGGGTCCAGGAGGGCCGGCTCCTGAAGCCAACTTTCCCGGAGCTTGTTCAGAAATTGGGCAGCTCCTTTGGGTGTGAAGGTGCGCTCTTGAGTCCTCGAACCTCTTCCCCACAGATCCAGAATGTCCTTGACCAGTGCTTCTTCCTGGTGGGTGAAGAGGGGGGAATGTCTGTCGGGCGGGTCAGGTGCAGGCGAAAGGATGGCCTGCCAGCTGGTATCTCCCCAAACCCCCATTCGGCGAACTTTCGATTCAAATTCATCCACGTTGATCTCTCGGGCAGCCGGCATCTCCGGATAGTCGCGCAAATAGGCCAGAAGCCACTCAGCGGGAGCCTGGTCCTCCCAGATGCGGGCCAGCATCCGCAAAGGACGGTTTTCAGGACTCATCCCCACAGGAACATCGACCGTGCGAAGGGGGATGGCGAAGGCGGCGAAAACCTCTCGCATCGAATCTAAATAGGGTGCGCTGTCCGGTGCCACCACCATGATCTCCTGGGCAGGAATCGGATTCGGGTCCTCCATCCATTGACGGACGCGGAGGGCTGCGGAGAGGGCTTCGGCCCGGATTCCCGAGGCATATTGGAAGGTGAGAAAAGGGGGCTGCTCGGGAACCTTGCCCTCGGGAAAGGTGGAGAGGAAAAAGGGGGTGCTCTCAAGGAAACCCTCCTCCCGGTCGACTCCCGAATCGTCGGTTTGGTCCGTGAGTGCCGTGCCCAACCGAACCTTCAGATCCTCCAGAACCGGTTGGCCGAAAGTGAATGCAGGGTGGGGTTCCTTTCCTTTTGTCAGAAAGGGATAGAAGAGGGTCAGGTCAATCCGTTTTCCCAGGGCCGCAATGACCTGAGCGTTGACATCGGTAAAGCCATAAAACCCATACACGAACACCTGTGGAGTCTGTCCGTTCTCGCAGGCCAGAGAAGCCATGAGGGTTGGCTCATCGGCCTGCAGGATCCACTCGGGAATGTGCTGATGTGAAAGGGGTTCCCAGCAATACTTTTCCTGATCCAACACTCGGATCCAAGCCGCATAGAGTTGGAGGGTCTCCTGTTCCAGAGGAGCTAAACCGGGTTCCTCTGCCAGCTCCTCTAAAATCTCCAACTGATCGAGACCAAAGCCTCCATCGGCCAGATCCAAGAAGGTGGGGCGGAGCAGACGGTAGCCACTGGGCATGTGCTGCAGCCGTGCCAAAGGGGAGCTCACCGGGAGCTGTTCGACAAGTTCGAAAAGAAGGAGATCCAGAGTCGGTCCCCAGCGCTGATGGGAAGCGAGGAGGGACTGGCCCCCGGGGGCCTGTCCCCCGTTTGTCCCCGTGGGCTCGGTGACTTCTCCCAGGCGGCGCAGGAAGTAGGTGAGTGGAATAATACGCACGCCCGCCAAGACCGTTTCCTCGACCTCTTGTCCCAGTTTGAGCCGAAGGTGATTGGCGGCCGTCGAAGTGGGGACCACGATCCACTTGGGGGCCAGGGGATCGTCTAGACAACATTGGCGGAGCTTCTCCAGTAAGGGATCCAGGAGTGCGGGAAACGAAGGCGCCAGCACCAAATGAGAAGACATGGTTCTATTTTCTATTTTCTACTTTCTATTTTGTCGGTATCCCTTTTCCGTTTCTTCTGCCTGTCCTTCCTCGATCAGTTGAATGAGGTTCGAGTGTAAAGAGCGTCGGGCCAGCTTCCTGGTTCGTGGGTCGAACTTCGCGTAAATCGTATTCACCAGTTGATCGAGGGTCTGTGGCTGGGTGTCCAGAGTTTCGAGAATCTGCTGTTTCCGTTTGTGGCGATGGTTCAGGACTTTCTGGACAAGCTTTCGACCTTCCCGTGCAGGTGGGCCATGACTCGGATAAAGATGACCTGCTGTCAGCGATTCCAAAAAGCGAAGAGACTCGATGTAGGTACCCAGGTGACCATCTGTCGGGTCAATGAGCATTGAAGAAAGAGTCGAAACGAGATCGCCGACGATCACTGCCTGGTAGCGAGTTTCCTGAAAGGCAAGATGTCCCGGAGCATGTCCGGGAAGATGGTAGACGCGTAACCGCCAGCCGGGCTGACCGTCAGGGGAGGGACCCAGGTCCAGTTCCTGTCCGTGTTCCAGAGATCCTGAAAAAACCATATCGGGTAGATATTTTGAGGTGAGTCGATGGGCATAAAGAGGCAGTTGATAACGCCGTTGACACTCGGCAACGGCGCCCACGTGGTCGGGATGATGGTGGGTCAAAAGGATTCCTTCAATGCTCTTTCCCTGGGCCAGGAGTTTATCCAGAAGTGCCCACAGCTTCTCCTGTTCGGATGAATGGGGGGTGGCCGGGTCGATCAGATAAAGTTTTTGGTCTCCCACCAGGTAGGCATTGGTGTGGGTGGCGGGGGGTTTGGTGGGAGTCCTGAGGGGTGCCAGCAGTACTCCCGGGCTAAAATAGATCTGTTGCAGTTCACCCCGATTCAAGGATTCGCCCAGTTGGCGCGCCTCAGGAAGAAAGCTTTCGCAGTCGCCATGGGCCAGTTCGTGAAGAAGAAGGGGCAGGGGAGGAGCAATCAAGACCGTTCCCTGCCGCCACCGTTGCAGCACCTCTTCGGGATTGACGAAATAGCCCTCTTCGACTTCTCCGGGCCAGATTTCCACCTCTTCTTCAGCTCGAATGTGACAATGCACAAACCAGGTATCGTAATATTTGAGGATAAACTGGGGAGTGGTGATGGGGAACATCGGTGCGAAATCCTTGCTGTCCAGCCGTTGATGTTCCCTTTTCAAAACCTCCGAGAAGCGAATCTGCTTGTCGAGAATCCGGCGCCGGTAATCTTGCAGTTTTTCCCGGGACAGAGTGGTTCCGCGAGCCAGCCAAACCCCGGTTTCTTCGAACAGTTCACGAGCGGCTGCAGCTAAAAAGGCGGGGTAGTCCCCTGGCTCTTCACGATGGAGGGAGAGATGAGCTCGTGCCGTCTCATGATCTTCCTCTTCCAGGGTGCCTGTCGGAAAGGCCAGGTATCCCCCTAAAAAGGGAAGGCGGGAATGACGCTTGACCATGAGGACTTCTCTTGAACTCGGTCCCCGAGACAAGACGATGCTGACAGCTTTATTCACATCATGAAGATATAATAACTAGGTGTCCACTCTTTGACTTTATTTTGCCCAGAGCATAGGCTCCTGTACCGCACGAGGTTAGTGATGCTATCCCCGAGAACAGAGATTACCCTGGAACTCACCCCGCAGGCTCGTGTGGATGTCATCAATGTTAGTGAGCGCATTACCGAGCAGTTCGGGGATGTCCTGTCGCGGTTTCAAAAGGTCTTTTATTACTCCTACCACACCACGGCTGGCTACTTCGACCAGAGCTTCTGCCGGCGGCTGAACCATAGTCGCGATTCCCTCCAGGCGTTCGTGCAGTCGTTCCAGAATCTGTTTCCACCCGAGGCCAACTATCAACACGACCAGCTCCATTTGCGAAGCGAGCTGAGCGAGGAGCAGCGGCGTCAGGAACCCCTCAATGCTGATTCTCATCTGACTTTCATTGGCTCGGGCCTGAGAAATGGAGTGACCTATCGACACTGCTCGGAAACGCCGGTTTACTTTGTCGATCTGGACGGCATCTCGGGTGCAACCAAGCGCCGTCGTCGAACCACGGTCATTGGCTATAGTGAGGAAGAACTGGTGGACAAGACGGTGGTGAAAATTCCACTTTCCAGCCATCCCGTGGACTCGGTGAACCTTAAAGACAACCGCCTCGGCTTGTTTGATCAGCTCCACGAGTTGTTGGAACACTATGAGATCGTCAACGGCCGGATTGACATCTCTCTGGCACCGAATGAGCGCCATGCCGGTCTGACCGTCAATGAATATGAAACCCTGCTGATGAAGCACGATTTGGCGGAGGTGCTTCGCAACCCCCTTCGATTCATGGCCGAGAAGGGTAAGCATATGCTTCGCGATCCCAGGGCCATACCCGTCAAAGCCAAGAACTACGCAAAATACGACATGGTACAGGTGGTCAATGAGTTC
Organism: uncultured bacterium; assembly: GCA_965369785.1. Taxonomy (GTDB): domain Bacteria; phylum Acidobacteriota; class UBA6911; order RPQK01; family JADFOI01; genus JADFOI01. Next base: position 381 of record CBDUTA010000214.1, on the reverse strand, counting down.
CTGGACGCCCTGGGCCTGAGCGAGTCACTCCTGGAACGGATCATCAACAAGTTCCAGTCCGTACCCGCAGCGCGCTTTCTGGGAGTGAAGCGATCACTGAGCCTCCTGGTCTCCCAGCAGGGCCATGAGGGAAGAGGTTCCATCGTGCAGGGGGATTACCAGAGTCCCATTCTTGTCCAGTGGAAGAAGGCAGCCGCTCAAACACGCCGCCTCAAAGTCGCTTTTGTTCGCTTTCGGTAGAGATGAACCGGGCTCAGTCGAAGAAAATCTTCAACATGTCCAGGGTGGTAATGATTCCTACCAGCCGAGAGCCTCGAGTGACAAGAAGTCTGTGGATTCGGCCGGCCACCATAGCCTTGGCAATGTCCGAGATCGGCGTAT
>CBDUTA010000213.1:0-6636 GCA_965369785.1 uncultured bacterium | reverse complement strand
ATAGAGCAGGAAACTGCTGACCAGAACCACGGCTACAAACACAGGAATCAGCTGCTGGGCCACCCGTTGAAACAAGGAAGCAAAGGAAACCATCGGCGCCGCAACCAGCCGGGCTACTCGCTGGCTAAAAAACGGAGGGGGATCCATTCGAGGAGCCGCCTTCACCTGAAAGCCCAGGAAGCTGAAAATCTCCCACCTTTTCCGGCACTCCTCACAATCCTTCAGGTGAGACGGATCCGGTGTGTCCTCAAACTCCAGTTCCTCGAAAGGAATGTGCTCTTCAGTCATTGATCCTCTTCTTTCTCGAATAGAAAATCTCTTCGAGATCCTTCTGTAACCTCTTTTTGGAGCGGCTAACGCGAATTCTGACCGCCAGCTCACTGCTCTCCAGGGCCTGAGCTATTTCAGGATAGCTCAGCCCTTCCAGTTCCCGGAGAACAAAGGCCATTTTGTCCTTTCTATTTAACCGTTCCATGAGCTCTTCAAGAAGCTCGAACAGCCCCTCGACATCTTCCTCAGTCAGAGCGCTGTGGTGACCGAAACGCTCATAGAAGTACTCGATCTTACTCTCTTCCTCCCCACCCAGATCGGCAAAACTCCAAACCTTGCGCTTGGGCGCCTTTCTGATTTCGTCCAGACAGGTATTGGCAGTAATCCGCCCTATCCAGGACTTCAGGGGTCGTGTCGTGTCGAAAGTATCCAAGGCCCGGAACACTTTTAAAAACACCTCCTGGGCCAAGTCCTCAACCTCGTTTCGGCGGCCCATATAGTGATAGATGATATTGAAAACCAACCGCTGATAGCGTTCAACTATTTCCTCAAAAGCGCGGGTATCACCTTCTAAAGTGGCCTTGACCAACTGGGCATCAGTTTTAGCTTCAGCCATTCCCCGAAGTATATTACGTTGCGGGATTCCTTTGTTTCACTTTCAATCGTCTCGACGACTGATGGTTGTCAACATACCCCACTTACCCGTGAGGCGTTCCAGCAGAGGAAAAACCATCAGGAGAGGCTTGAACATGTAGTAAGGGAGGCGACTGCCGAAATGGGCTTCAGACCAGTTGATGAGACTGTATTTTAAACAGTGGAAGTTCACTCTGGGTGAAAAGAACACGTGCTTACAGACATTCAGCCCCTTTTCCTTCAGCAATAGGTCCAGGGGCCGAGGAGAAAAATGGTACAAATGTCTAGGCACATCATCAAAAGCATACCAGTGACGTTGAAAAAACCGAGCCTGGAGACTGTCGAAATTGGGCAAGGAAATGAAGAGCCAACCTCCGGGCCGAAGGAGTTTCTGGGCTCGGTCGAGCACCGCCCGAGGTTGGGGTAAATGCTCCAGGACGTGCCAGAATGTGATCACATCAAATGAGTTTTCTGGGAGCTTATCCGAGAAGAGATCTCCCTCAATCAGAGCAAGGTCCGGGATCTTGTCATTCACCAACCGAACGGTTTGCTCAGCAAACTCGACTCCTGTCCTATCCCATTTTTCAGGGTCCAACGCCCACAGAAACTTACCATCTGCGCAACCGACGTCCAGAATTCGCCCCTTGTCCACAAACCGCTGGACCAGATCAACCTTTTCCTTCTCCCCCTTCCAGGAACGGCTTCGCTGCAGTTCTCCGGACAGGAAGGCCTCAATGGTTAAAACAGTATCTCCGTGATAAGTGGGTGGATAATAAGGCTTGATTTCCTCCTCACTCAGCACCGGCGTGGTGAGGCCAAACCCACATTCCTGGCAGCGTTGAATCTCCCAGCTCTCCTCAGGCCGCAGGAGAACACGATCGACGGCGGTCGTAAAGAGCTCCCATTGCTGACAAAAACAAATAGGACACTGTTCCATCAACTCGACTCCACGTGCGAAACCAGTTCGCGCTTCGTATTTCTTCCTTTACTGTGTATCATCTTTTCTCATGGAAGAGCACAAGTACCTGCGGATTTCCTTGCTCATTCTCTCTCTCATTGTTCTGTATTTTGTCTACCGTATTTTTCAACCCTTCCTTCTACCCATTAGTCTGGCCGTGGTCCTGGCCACCTTATGTTTTCCTGTTTTTAACTGGACTTGCGAGAAGCTGCAGAGTCGCCGTAACTGGGCGGCGCTACTCACCTGCATCTGGGTAACGGCAAGCATCATCGTTCCTTTTGTCGTCCTGGTCATACTCCTGGCTGGACAAATGAGTGCAGTCTACCAGCAATTTCAGTCCGGATTGGAAAGCGAAAGCTGGCAGAGGTTTCTGAACCTGCAGGACAATCCCTATTTAAAACCCATCACCGACTGGATCAGCCAATATGTCGATTTGGAAGACCTGGATTTGATGGGTAGTCTGGGTACCGGTCTGCAGCAGATCAGTCTGTTTTTCCTGCGCCAAAGCACCTCCATCGTGTCCGGACTCTTTCGGGTCATTATGAATTTCCTGATTATGCTATTCTGCATGTTCTTTATCTTCCGAGATGGGGAATATCTCACAGAAATGCTCAAGACCCTGACCCCGCTTACAGAAAGTTATCGGCAACTGATCACCAAGACGTTCCAAGAGGTGGCCAAAGCAACCGTGATCGGAACCTTGCTCACAGCAGTGGCTCAGGGAGTTGCCGGAGGCCTGCTTTACTGGATCCTTGGGATCCCCAACGCACTTCTGTGGGGTTGTTTAACCGCCCTGTTTTCCTTGCTTCCGGTAGTGGGCACAGGCATCGTATGGGGTCCCTGGGCCATTTACTTCTTCCTGACTCAGTCTACACTCCAGGGAATTGTCCTGGTCATTGGAGGTTTGTTGGTAGGAGTGATGGACAACTTCTTAAGAGCACTTTTCATCGAGGGGAAAGCCGAGATGCATACATTCATCGTGTTTTTGTCCATCATGGGCGGCATCGGATATTTCGGACTGGTGGGCATGATTTTCGGGCCCATTATCGTCGCTCTGGGCCTGACCTTTCTGGAATTGTTCAAGAGGGAATTTCAACAGCCTGTTGCCGAGCCAGTAGAAGAATGACCTTTTATCAACGCTGGATGCACAAACGCGAGCGCAAGCTGACCCTTCGGGATCCGCACCGCAGGATCTTCCCCTTTGATTGGGGCCTGGAGTGGGTCCGGAACGGTCACAATACCGGCTCAACAGACCCCCTGACCTATTTGAAAGAGCACGCCAATACAGTCTTGAGCGACAGTGATGCCTTTTTCAATCCACCCCCGATTGTGGACTGTGCGGTCGAGAACGATGTTCTGACCCTGGCCACACCTACACCGACACCTCATGCCGAGAACAATACGGTCTACTGTCGCCTGTTTCCGGCCCGAGGTTCCAAAATGGCGGTGATCGTTGTCCCTCAGTGGAATGCCGACCCGCAAAGTCATGTGCGTCTTTGCCAGATCTTCAAGCGATTGGGCATCACAGCCCTGCGTCTTTGCATGCCGTACCATGAACAGCGACTGCCCCCTGACATGAAGCGAGCCGACTACATGGTAAGCCCCAACATTGGCCGAACCGTCCATGCCACCCGTCAAGCAGTTTTAGAGGTTCGCCAGCTGGTGACCTGGCTCAAAGAGCAGGGCTACGAGCGCATCGCCGTAATGGGAACCAGCATTGGATCCTGTGTAACCTATCTAGCCTTTGTTCACGATCCTTCGATCTGTACCGCTGTGTTCAACCACGTCTCTTCCTTTTTCGCCGATGTGGTGTGGACCGGACTTTCCACTCGATACATCCGCTGGGGTTTGGAAGGCCACATTTCCCTGAAGGACTTACGGCAATGCTGGGCACCCATCAGTCCCTGGTTTTTTATTGATCGTCTCAAGACTTGCTCTCGTCCTCATCTTCTCATCACCGCCAAGTATGACCTCACCTTCAGGCCCGAACTCACAGAAAAGGTATTACATCAATACCAGAGCCAAAATATTCCGCACCAGCGGATAGCCCTGCCCTGCGGTCACTACACCATAGCCACTTTCCCCTTTAACTACATGGATGGTTGGCACATGTGCCGGTATCTTGTCGGCCAGCTTTCCGGCCAAGCCTAGCCGGACCTATGCTAGCCCAGATGATGCATAGGTTCTCGTCACGAAGCGGCGAAAGCGCTGGCCTGACAAGGCGCGCGACCGAGGCCCCCGCAAGCATACTGTATGGTACGCTGAGGAGGCCGACCGAGCGCAACACAGGCAGGACGAGTGATTTCGACGATGTAGTGTAGAGAATTTATGCATCATCCGGGCTAAGAACTCCATGATCAAGAATATCCTTTTGACAGGCCACCCGGGTGTCGGTAAGACCACGATGCTTAAAGGAATCATCGAACGATTTCCTCATCTGGCCATGACCGGTTTTTACACCGAGGAGATTCAGGAAAAAGGGATTCGATCGGGTTTCAAAGCGGTGGCTATGGACGGAAGTTCGGCTGTTTTCGCCCATCGCAACTTTCAAACCGAGCCTGAAAACCGGATTGGGAAGTATGGTGTCAGGCCTGAGGTTTTGGAGACACTGGTGCTTTCCCATCTGTCCCCCCAGAGAAAGACTGCCCACCTGATTATCGTCGATGAAATCGCCAAAATTGAACTGCTGTCCATGCCAATCAGAGAAGGTCTGCTTCAGGCCTTGGACTCGGAGTGCCCGCTGCTGGGAACGATTTCCCTGAAGGGCACCGGTTTTATCAAACAAGTGAAGCAGCGTGATGATGTTGAGCTGTTTAAAATCACCAGGGACAATCGGAATGTTTTAGGAGAGCAGGTTTGCCGACGGTTGCGGCAAGTGCTGGGGTCAGCCGGCAGACCGGCTGAAATCCCAAATCCAAAATCCAAAATTCCAAACAAATTCTAAATCTCAAATTCCAAACAACTCCGACAACAGACCGCTGACCGCAGGCGAGGGGGCATAGGTTCTTGTTGGGAAGCGGGGCAGGGGAGTTCGGTGCCAGCCCCAAAAATTCTCCTTTGAATACAGGGGTTTCCGCCAGAATTCTGGGCCTGTCCCAAAATCACGGCTAGAGAGACCGAAATCTGGAACTTGGAACTTGGAACCTGGAACGCGCCCGAAGGGCGCTCCGACCGTGTCCTTTTGCACGCGAAGCGCGCAATCAGTTATCATACGTCGGTTATGAGAAAGCTTTTCACTCAAGGATTAGTCGGTTTGCTGTTTCTTGTGTGCACCTCGGACCTGCTGGCCAGGTATGAGATCAAGGAAATCCAGGTCAAATCAGCCGGGGACTATGTCGCTCATCAAAATTTTCAGAACATCGTGATAGCCGCCTACCCGTGTGAGACCGAAGCCAAGACCCTGGAGCTTTTCGACACCAAAAAGCTACATGAGAAGCAGATCATGCCGGTGTTGGTGGTGGTTGAAAACAACAACGATTTTGCAATTCGAATTCTTGAACAGGACATCCTGTTAGTGAACGCCGAGGGCACTCCGGCTCCCCCCCTACCCTACATCGAAGTACTGATTCGAATTGAGCTGAAGGAGGGTAAGGCATACTCCACAAGACCGGAAGTGTTGCTCAAGCAGGGAGTGGACCGAGAAATGCTGGAGGATTTTGAAAACAAGGCTTTCGGTGAGAAGCTCATTGCCCCCAAGAGTTCCGAGTCAGGAGTGATCTTTTTCCGGCTTCCGGAAAACGGTAACCTTGCCGGAAATCTTCTCTATATCCCCGAACTTTTCAACATTACGGACCGCGAGTCGCTCATGTTTTTTGAGTTTGAGCTAGGAAGGAAATAGGAATGACCCATCCCTTGGAAGACCATTGGGCTCTCATACTGGGTGCCTCCAGTGGCTTTGGAGCGGCAACTGCTCTAGAACTGGCCAGTGTCGGAATGAACATATTTGGCGTGCATCTGGATCGGCGGGCCAACATGCCCAACGTGGAGCGCGTCCGTGAGGAAATCGCAGCCACCGGTCAAGAAAACGTCTTTTTCAATATCAACGCGGCAGACGACAACAAGCGCCAGTCCGCGCTGGACGAAATGCAAAAGATCCTCAAAGAAAAAGGCGGCCCGAGCACCATTCGAGTTTTCGTGCACTCCTTGGCCTTTGGAACTCTGGGCCGCTATTTTGGGGCCGATTCGAAAAAGCCCGTAACCGATGCCCAGATGAATATGACCTCGGACGTTATGGCTCACTCGCTGGTCTACTGGGTGCAGGGTTTAATGACTCGAGAAATGTTTACCGAGGGTTCGAGAATTTTTGCCATGACGAGTTCGGGCGGTCACCGGGTTTGGCCCAACTACGGCCCTGTTTCCGCCGCCAAAGCTGCTCTGGAATCACACATTCGCCAAATTGCACTGGAACTGGCCCCTCAAGGGATCACCGCAAACTCGCTTCAAGCGGGCGTGACCGACACGCCAGCATTGCGTGGGATCCCCGGGCATGAAGAACTCATAAAAAACGCTATTCGCTGTAATCCCAGCGGGCGTTTGACCACGCCTCAAGATGTGGCGCGGGCGATCGTCGCCATGAGTCACCCCTACACTCAGTGGATGACGGGCACGGTGATTCGGGTGGACGGGGGAGAAGATATCGCGGGTTAGCAGCAAACGTCAGTGGGTCACCTCGAGCCTACTGGCCCAACTGACACATAGGTTCTCTACTGCACAAACGAAATCCTCCGGGCTTGCGATGCAGGGACAGATTTAATGATCAAAACACCCCAAATAGA
>CBDUTA010000212.1:0-6651 GCA_965369785.1 uncultured bacterium | reverse complement strand
AATATGGCCGGACCAAGGGTGAAGCCAGGCGTGCTTGAATTCTGGTGTACTGATTGCGGATATCTAGCGCAGTGTGCCGTATCAGGGAATACGGCTGAAGCTGGCGAGAAACTAGACGGGCCAAAGCAGGACCAGGACGAGAAGTAGCTGCAATTTGTTGGTGCCGATGCTGCTCTGGCCTCTCTCTGGAACCGCTCCAGGGCTCTTTGTTCTCGGCCTATTTCTCAGGCAGGAATTTCAAGGCCACATTGCGGCCCAGGCGGGTGTCCTCAGGACGGTAACCCTCTCCCATGCCGCCCTGTCCGATCTTTTCAATGACTTTATAATGGCTGATGGTCGTGCCGACCATGAATCCCCCTCAAACTGCAATCGTTCCCTCGGCACTCCTGGAAATACCTGGTGTTTAATCTGGGCAAGCGGATGGCCGGGCCTTGATCATAGCCATGATCTCATCAAATTTGGCAATCTCTTCGTCGGAAGGACTGGGTCCCCGGCCAGACACCAAAATGCCAAAGGCCGCCTCACCATTTGGCTCATAAAAGAAAATACCTCGACCAACCCTCTCTCCTCCAAAAGGAACGGTTACGGCATAAATGGATGAATAAAGATCCGGCCTCAAATGTCCGCTGAATGGGTAGTCGTGACTTAAGTTGTAGAATGAGTTGGTATCCGAGAACTCTCCCGAACCGAGCCTGCTTGAGATTTCAAAAACATCTCGATCCTTGATAATTAATACCGTCACCTCTTCAAGATTTGTCATGGTAGTCCACACATCGGTAAAAGCGTCACCTGTCGTTGACGCCATCTGATCAGGAGAATACGCACTGGCGACAATGGCCTCAGGAATATTGAGTTCACGCGCAGCCATTACAGGCATCGTGCTCGGATTCTTTGCAAGGAAGTCCTGAACGATTTGTCGCTGTTCAGAAGATGCACAGAGATTCTCGGCCAACGCCGGACCAACCATCAGTGTTACAGCCAATGCTCCCTGGGCAATCTGTTTAAGAGTAACCTTCATTTACATCACCTCACTTTGACCTGTTCTCAGGGGGGTGCTTGTCGACATCTACAATTCCGCTCCCTGACTGTGCAATGCGGTTTTCCAATGCTAAATCTTGACATGCCGTGAAAGCAATCAAAAATGGCCTCTATGTCAGTTTAAGTTGGCTGGAATGAGCTGGAGTTAGTTTGCCGCAGGCACACTTCAAGTACAAACTCTTAAGCTTTTCCGCATTTGTTCCCTTGTTGAATACCGAGCTAAAATACCCATGGAAGTGTTCGAAACCAAGGAGAGGCAAGGAAGACACTTTGGTGAAATGTATCCTTAACTGGTCTAGGGTTCCAGGTTCATCCGCCGCCGCAGGTCTTGGAAGCGAGGGTCGTCGCAGAGAGGTTTAATTTGGGACTCACTTTAGAGGTTGTTGAAGGACTCCGCCCTGCGTGGGTTACTCCTTTTTTTGAGGATTCGGGATTAGTTCTTGATGTTGTTAACGTTTAGGAAGAGTTGGGAACCCTCCCGCTTTGAACTGCAAAACCTTCAATCGGCGGGGAGAGTCTTCAGATATTTTCCGAAAAAGTTGGCCAGGCCTTTTGTGTATGTTGCTCCGGAAATCCAGAATCCGTCGTTGTGGCCGCCACGAAGTTCTAGGAATTCCTTCGGCTCCGTTGATGCGTCAAATAAAGCCTCTCCGTGTGAGTATGGGATGAGTTCGTCCCCGGGGCTATGGATATGTAAAATCGGCTCTTCGACATTGGCGACCTTTGAGCCACTATCAAATCGATGACGTACTAAAAGTGATGAGGGAAAGACGGGGTAGAGCTCTTGAGCCATGCGGGGAATCGAGAAGAACGTGCTTTCAAGGACAACGGCAGCGGCATCGACCTCGGTGGCGAGCTGGGTGGTGACGGCACCACCGATTGATCGACCGAACAGCACGATGGACGAGGCCTCGATTCCTCGCTCTTCCCGTAGGTAACTCCAGACGGCTCGTGCGTCGGCGTAGCATCGCCTTTCAGATACGCTACCGGTGCTGTTTCCGTAACCGCCATAATCGTAGATCGCGACGTTGAAAGCGAGTTCGTGAAAGATTCGGATTGTTTCGAGACGATCCCCAATATTACCAGCGTTGCCATGGGAAAAGAGCACAGTTAGGCTGGTTTCCGTTTGGGCAGGTATAAACCAACCGAATGTCTCGAAGCCGTCAATAGAGAGAGTAAACTCTTGGAAGTCCCAATCGTTTAAAGCGGGCGTGACTCTGATTTCGGTTGTGGGAAAGAAGAGAAGCTTTTTCTGAAACACAAACAAAACCAACGCAAGGATGAAGTAGATCGAAATGCCAATTCTTAAGAACGAAGACAGGACCTTTCGGGGGGAAGATTTCTTTCCGGTCTGTTTCTTGTTCACGGCGCTTTCCCTGCCTTGTAGTCGCTCGCAATCGTCCGCGATTGCGAGCGTTATATTTACATATTGGATTTTCTAAGGTTCAGAAAACTCCCCTGCCGCCTGGCCGATCTTCCCGATGACTTTGTAATGGCTGATGGTGTTGCCGACCATGAATGAACTCCCGCTCAGTGTGTTTCCGCAAATGTTACCCCTGGGGGGGGGGGCTCAGTAATCTGGTCAATCACCCCTCACGGCTCAAGGTTCATCGTCCTCCGCTCGCCCAATCCCCGTTGCCAATCATTGCCCAAGAGGTGTGTCGTCGACTGTAGCGGGACGATCTTCTGCGGTGTAGCGGATCACACCTGTCTGGTCGGTGTAGAAGCTTCTGGTCGAACTGCGGCGAGACTTGTGGTTGGTGGGTTCATCGTAGGTAATCGGCCTGACGTAGACAGCGAAACTGGCATTTTCGGCACCCGTCGAAACAGTAACGGTATAACCGTCTTTGGTTCCGGATGCCAACACGCTATCGATCAGATTAGACGAGTACAGTAAATCCAAGCTGTCCGCATAGGTTCCGCCCCCGAATGTTTTCGAGTAGGTGAACTGCGAAGTGACTACCGTCCGCATCGAACTGATTGCGTAGGATTCAGGACTAGTTCGAGGGGATTCCATCACCCCACAGGCCATGTAGCTAAGGCCTACCATAACAAAGACAGCAAGAAAAAGGAGACGGACGATCGCGCTGCCCCTATCTTCGTTTAAAGTGAATCCCATAGGCGCAGTCTTGCACAGCAACATGCTTGTACACAGTGACTGCTATCACTGTAGGCAGGTCAGTGTTCGGTAAGCCGTGAAGGCACGTCGCCTAACTAATCGCTCATGATTCTCTCTTGTGCATACCAAGATTTCGCCTATCTCTCTGGGTAGATCGGGAAGGCCCTTCCGCATTTGTTCCTTTGCGGGATACCTAATCTAAATACCCATGCAAGTGTTCGAAACCAGGGAGAGGCAAGGAAGATACTTTCGTGAAATTCCTCCCTAGCTGGCCTAGGGCGCAGGTTCATCCGCCGCCGCAGATCTTGGAAGTGTTCGACCACGCCTTTTGTGAACAATTGAGCCTGGACTCTCGATTTCGGCCTGCAGAAACACCTTTTCTTCTTGCTAACATAACGAACTGATGAGAGGGCATGGGAACTTCCTTTGGCCCCCGATAGAAGCTATACTGCCGCCTGGCAATTCACAGGGAGGAAAATCTTATGTCGCACAAAGGAAAGATACAGCTTACCGTTATCTTCACAGCCACCCCCGACTTGGTAGAGCAGGGTGACAAGGTTTTTGAGAGCCACGCCGCGTGGATGGCGGAATCACACCACCGAGAGGGTGAAAAGGCTCTCCTGCGATACAACGTCGCGAAGGGACCGGAGCTGTCGAACCCGTTGGACCCGTCATCCGATCCAACCGGCAACACCTGCTTCGTCCTAATGGAAGTGTACGAGAACGAAGCCGGTCTGGAAGACCACTGGGGGCAGGCCGCTGAGAGCTGGAAAGACTTTTCCACCCTGGGGGAATGGGCCAGCCAATGTAAGATAACGACGCTGCATGGATCTCCAGTCATCCATTCCCTTTGGTAGCTTCGACTCGACCCGTTACCTGGCCGCTCACGGCATCAGGTTCATCCGACGCAGCAGGTCGTGGAAGCGAGGGTCGTCGCAGATCTCGAAATCGGGGGCCTACATAGGCACAGATCGCTCGTTCGCGTGGGCCTTTGACATCTTAATCCTGGCTCTATAGTCTTTGATTTTCTCCTCCGGACAAAATCTGACCGGCGCCTTCTGCTAGGATGGAGACCGATCGTATGAGTCTCGGAAGATTTCAAGTACCCAACCGTTTGGCGGCTCCGAGCCGTGCCGCCGGCCGAAGCCGGCGCTGGGCACGGATGACGTTCCGGGTGGTCCTAGTGGCAATGGGAGGCTGGCTACTGGCTGGAATTCCCAGCAGTCAAAACGAGACCGGAGACGCTCCCGAGGCTGAGTTCCACATGGCGCGCTTGATCCACGGGAGTCCTAGAGGCTTCGGATTCCGTTTTTGGGGTCGGCCCTATTGGGCGATTGACTATCCTCTGGCTGAAGCAAACTTCCTTCCGGCACTCCGCGAGACGACCACTATTGACGTTGCGGATGACAGCCGACATCTGGAGATAACGGACGACCGGATCTTTCAGTATCCTTTTCTGTTCATGCAGCAGCCCGGGAACGGGAACTGGAACCCCACCGCTCTGGAGGCTGAACGCTTGCGGGAGTATTTGCTGCGCGGCGGGTTCCTGGTGGTCGACGATCTTCACGGTGAGTACGATTGGCGTGTTCTTGAATCCGGTATGCGGCGCGTTTTTCCAGACCGTCCGATTGTTGATATTCCGGAGGACGATCCACTGTTGAACGACTTTTTCCTGCTCGACAAGCTCACCCAAATTCCTGGTCAGCGGCACCTGCGACGCGGTTCCGGCGGACAAACGGTGGCGCAGATGCAAGGTCCGCCGAGTTTGCGGGGCATCTACGACGATAAGGGCAATCTGATGGTCGTCATCAACTTCAACATCGACATGGGCGATGGCTGGGAACATGCTGGCGATCGCCCGTATCCGATTGGGATGAGTGCGGTGGCGTATCAATTTGGCGTGAACTACGTCATCTACGCCATGACGCACTGAAAATCGCCCTAAAGCCCTCGCCAAACCTGCCTCGAGCCCGGATGATTCATAGGCTGTCATAGCGAAGCGGTGGAAGCGAGGGTCGTCGCGGAGGACCTTCGTGCAATGTGCCCCTCATCGAGATGTTTCTTAGAGTTGGAGAGATTTGTAGAAGGTAGAACAGAGGGGGCCATTCTGGCGCACATATATTGTGTGGGATTACTCCGTCGGCACCACCCGCTTCAGTTCTTCAAAGACTAGCTCCTCCAGGTGAAATGTGCCATTGCCCAGGACCCCGATAGGGAGTCGGCCCAGGCACTAAGTAGAACCCGGAAGCCACCTGACAAGGGGTAGGCTGCACCCACCCATCGAGGAGAGGCCAGTCCTGACGAATCGCGTCAAGGACCGGTTCTCGGGGCAGTTCTGAGGTGGACAGGCCCCGGAGGGCCGACCGGGCCAGGGGGTAGAGTCCGGAGAGTTGACAATGCCCACCGAATGACCAAGGATGACCATAGACGTTCCGCGCCTGGCGCGGCGGCTTTCGAACGGGTAGGGGGCGGCCACGGAAGCCGGGCGGGTTGGGACCCGCCGTGGATAGTACGCCCGAAAAAAGGAGGTGATTGAGTGGAAGATTCCAATAGAGGTTATGCCGAGGTGGCGTTCTCGTAGCGACCCTCAGTGCCTCATGCGCCGGGAGACCCCGTTGCGGGGAAACCCAACGCCGCCGAGGCAGACCGCTTAGGGCCCCGGTCCTCATGACGGATCGGGGCCTTCTTTATTTTCGGAGAGAACGGGAGGAACACTCCCGATTCGCCTCTGCTGGGACCGTGACTCTGCGACCGCCTTGGAGCTTTCTCTCTTCGGCCAAGTACACTTCCCCCATCCCACCGCCGCCGAGCTTCTCCGTGATCTCGTAGTGGGAGATGTTTTGGCCGATCATGTTCAGCTGCTCAGCTTGGTGTAGTAGGTAAGGCGCTCAGACCGTACTCCTTCCGGACCCACCTTGATCAGGCCGCTGCCCTTGATTTCAGTGCCAGGAATCTCCCACCAGCACCACGCCGTCAGCCCATCTTCCTCCTCCTGGCTCACGACCTCGGAAAGCTCCATGAATTGAGTTTCCGACTCCGTACCCCTGAGTGAAGAGACAAGTTCCTTTAGCTGGCCCATATAGGCGGGAAATTGTTCTTTTGTGATTTGGCCTTCATTGGGGTCGTCGAATATGTAATCGCTGCTGACCGAACCGAGGATGATTTCTGGGTCACCTTTCATCCATCCATCGGCGTATCTGTTTAGATGATCTTTTGCACTCATGTTCCCTCCTAATTAGTAAGCACCAGGCCTTTGAGTTCTTCAAACCAGTTGAGGACGACGTCGAGTCCCGACCCTAGAACTCCCCCTCACTGTGCGATGCCCTTGCGCCTAATGCTAAGTCTTAAGGTGTCCTGAAAGCAATCAAAATTGACCCTCTGAATTGGTTGGAATTATCTGGAGTGAGCTGGAGTGAGTTGGAGTTGGGTTCTCGCGACCACACTTCGGGCACAACCCCGGAAGGCCTTTCCGTATTTGTTCCTTTGCGGAATAC
>CBDUTA010000211.1:0-6675 GCA_965369785.1 uncultured bacterium | reverse complement strand
CCTTGAATCGGCTCACTTCTTCCCTGGGCAGGGCCTGCACCACCAATTTCCCAATCCAGCGGCCCGGAAATCGCTTTTCAATAGCCTCCGGATACTGGAGATAAAAATCGACCTCGCTTTTTTCGTTCAGTTTGGAGGTAATGCTCCCTCCGGTCACCGTATAAGCATGGCTATCGGAATCCGTTGTGTTGATTATCTCCAGGGCTTCTATGATTTCTTCAACGGTCTTGACGCCCGTGTAGGACCGCCCGCTCTTCTTCTGCTGACGGTAGTTTCTATTGATGTCGCAAAATTGGCACTCCTGTTGGCTGCCGAAGTATTGACAGATTCTGAAAACGGTCAGGTAGAGCAAATACCCCCACTCAATGGTCGGAGCGATATCGACGATTGGTTTCCCGTTACCTAAAGTCCGCTGGTAGTATTCCGGAGTTTTTTGAAACTGGACTCCGGCCACCTCCTCCCCCTCCAGCTTCAGGACGGGCTCTCCCTCATCGCTGATTGCGACTTGATAAGGGGAATTCGGATTGAGTCGCACGGAAACTATGATACGGCGAAAGTTTCTTTTACCACCAACCAGACAAATCTCCTCTGGTGCACGCACATTCTCCCGGTTCTGCATTTCGTCGATGGGAACCAGGTCGAAGGAAAATATAAAATAGGCTTTGGGCTTAAAGCCGGAAGCGACTCTCAGCGCATCTTCCGAAAAGGATATTCCCTTTGTGAGCAGATCCTCCTTAAAAATCGCCTCGGGCGGAAGATCCGGATATGTCTCAATCAAACTCTCGATCTGCTCCAATTTCTCTGACATCACTCTTACTTCCAAACAAATGGCCCAGCTCTATTTGACTCCTTCCAATCTCATCCTATAATAGCTTCGTTTTTCGGCAAACGGGAGGGACTCTATGCCTGCTCAAAAAAAGAAGCAGCCGCCTAAGAAAAAACAAGCGGGAATGAAGAAAGCTCCAGCCAAGAAGAAGGCTCCGGCCAAGAAAAGAGTCGCAGCCAAGAGGGAAGTCTCATTCGAGCAACCCCCTAAGAAAAGATTCACGAGTGGCGTCTATGCCCTCTATGCCCAGGCATTGAGCCTTTTACACCAGAACAAGCACAAGCCTGCTAGCAAACAATTCACGCAACTGATCAAAACATTTCCCGGCGAGATTGAGGTCATTGCCCGGGCTCGATCGTTTTTGAGAATCTGCGACAGGCATCTGTCCGATCCGAAGCAGGACTCTTCCGGTACACCTGAAGAGATTTTCAACCAAGGTGTCTTTTACCACAATGACGGCCGGCACGACAAAGCCCTGGGAAACTACTCCAAGGCTTTGAAACTCTCCAAGAAGGATAATGACCACATCTATTACGCCATGGCAGCCACAGAGCTTTCTATGGGCAATGCCGACGATGCTATGGAACATTTGGAGAAGGCCATCCAATTGAACGAAGCAAACCGGTTCTTTGCCTACAATGATCCCGACTTTGAACCGCTGGCCACAAACAACCGATTCCGGAAACTCATTCATCCGGATTAAACAACCTAGTGCCTTCAATCGACGTGAATCCGTGGCATGAAGAGAAACGCTATGCCCTTGTTCTCGCCGCAGGGAAGAGTACGCGATTCAAGTCTGTCACACCCAAGGTCACCTACCCGTTATGCGGCAAACCTATCATCAATCATGTCCTGGATAAGTTCGAGAATTTGGGGATCGAGAAAACCTTTGTAGTGATCGGCCCCGAGAGTCAGTCCGTGAAAGATGCGGTGGCTTCCTATACTGTGACTTTTGTGGTTCAAGAAAAGCCTCTGGGTACCGGTCATGCCGTTATGGCGGCTGCCCCGTTTCTCAAAAGAATTTCCGGAAGCCTTCTGGTCCTTTGTGGAGATGCGCCACTGATTACAACCGAAACCCTCAGACAACTACTGGAAACCCGAGAAGTGGAGGATGCCGATCAAGTCGTACTTACCGCCACCTTGGAGGACCCCCAGGGATATGGACGCATCCTTCGTGACCGGCAGGGCAACGCGGTTGACATCGTTGAAGAGAAAGATGCCCGTCCGGAGCAAAGGGCTATTCGCGAAATCAACACCGGCTTTCATTGCTTCAAGATCTCCTCGATCCTGGAAGAACTGCACCAGTTGTCTCCTGCCAATGCCTCCCAGGAATACTATCTGACCGATCTGCTTCGCATCTTTTGCGGCCACGGCAAGAAGGTCGTCACTCTTGCAACGGAAAATCCCGATGAGACCCGGGGTATTAATGATCTGGAACAATTAGCCCTGGCGGAAAGCGCGCTCCGCGCGCGGGAGTAGTTTGGGGACAGTCCCCAAACTTCGTGCTTTCGTATGCGCTTCGAGCGCAGCAAGACATTCGTTTTGAATTTCGGATCTTGAATTTGTTTGGGATATAGGATTTGGGATTTTGAATTTCAGCCGGTCTTCCGGCTGTGGTCAGGATGGTCAGCTGGTCAGGGTGGTCAGGCGGTCAGGAGATCCGGGGCTCAGTCCTCAGTCCTCTCTTTCAGCCCGGCTGCTTCGCCAACTCATGGTATTCCTGCAGACTCTTGACACTGATTTCCTCTCGCTGCAGAGCCCGAACGGCGTTGACGGCGGCGGCGGCGGCCGAAAGGGTGGTAATGGCGGGCGTTCCATACTGGGTACAGACTCTTCGAATAGATTTTTCGTCAAAAAATGACTCTCGGCCCAGAGGGGTATTGATCACCAGATCGATTTTCTTACTCTTGAGGAGATCCACCACATTGGGACGACCTTCATTGACCTTATAGACCATCTCCGTCTCAAGGCCCGATTCGCGCAACACCTTGGCGGTACCCCGAGTGGCAACAATCTGAAAACCGAGTTCCTGGAAATCTCTGGCAATATTGGAAATGAAGAGCTTGTCCCGCTCATTCACGCTGACAAATACAACACCTCCTTTAGGGAGGTGGACACCGGCACTGAGTTGAGCCTTGGCATAGGCATAGCCAAAGTTATCTGATACCCCCATCACTTCGCCCGTTGATTTCATTTCCGGTCCCAGGATGGTATCTACCCCCGGGAACTTATCAAAAGGAAACACCGGCGTTTTGACAAAACAGTGGCGCACTTTCAGATCATCCGTCAAACCCAACTCGTCAAGCTTCTTACCAATCATCAATTGGACCGCGATCTTGGCCAGCGAAACGCCTGTGGCCTTGCTGACAAAGGGGACGGTTCGACTGGCCCGCGGATTCACCTCCAAAACGTACACCTGATCTTCAACCACCGCGAACTGGATGTTCATGAGACCCACCACTTCCAGAGCTTTTCCCAGCTTTCGGGTGTATTCCCGCATGATCTCCAAGTGTTCTTCCTCGATCACAATGGGAGGCAACACCGACGTGCTATCGCCCGAGTGAATGCCCGCCTCCTCGATGTGCTCCATGATGCCTCCAATCATGACCCGGCTTCCATCAGCCAGCGCATCCACATCATATTCACGGGCATCCTCGAGAAAGCGGTCGATCAGGACAGGATGGTCTGGAGACACATCCACAGCAGATCTCACGTACTTATCCAGGGACCTTTCATCAAAAATGATGACCATGGAACGGCCACCCAGCACATAGGAGGGTCTCACCAGGATAGGATAACCGATGTTGTGGGCCACCTTTCTGGCTTCCTCCACAGACATAGCGTTGCCGTTCCTGGGCTGGGGAATATTCAGATCATTCAGCAGTTTTCCGAATCTGCTGCGATCTTCTGCAAGATCAATAGATTCGGGAGAAGTTCCAATAATCGGCACACCCGCATCGAAGAGTTTTAATGCCAGCTTGAGGGGAGTCTGGCCCCCGAACTGGACGATGACTCCCTCCGGTTTTTCATTTTCCACGATGGCCATCACATCTTCGAAGGTCAGTGGCTCAAAATAGAGCCGATCTGAGGTGTCGTAATCGGTCGACACCGTCTCCGGGTTACAGTTCACCATGATGGTCTCAAATCCCTCAGCCCGAAGAGCGAAAGAAGCGTGGCAACAGCAGTAGTCGAATTCGATTCCTTGTCCGATCCGATTGGGTCCACTTCCCAGGATGATCATTTTCCGAGCATCGGAAGTTTCCGACTCATCCTCGGACTCATAGGTGGAATAGAGATAAGGCGTGAAAGATTCAAACTCCGCACCACAAGTATCCACCCTCTTGAAGACGGGCACAATACCCTTCTTTTTCCGATAACTCCACAAATCGGGTTCCGTCAGCTCTGAGCCGAGGATCTGGGTCAGTCGAAGGTCAGAAAGCCCTGCCTGTTTCGCAGTCCGAATCACCCGCGAATCGATCGTCTTTAACTCGCCTTCTTTCAAGTCCTGGCTCAAATTCACGATCTGGAGAATCTGATTGAGAAACCAGGGATCGATTCGCGTCAACTCGTGAACCTGATCAATGGTGTAGCCTTCCAGAAAAGCCAGCCGGACGTATGCCATGCGTTGAGGTGTGGGCTGTATCAGGTTTTCCCGAATGCGCTCCTTGAACACCTTCTCACTTGCCAAGGTCGTCCCTGTTTCCTGCGAACGCAGAGCCTTGAGAAAAGCTTCACGAAAAGTTCGGCCTATGGCCATCACTTCCCCTACCGACTTCATCTGTGTGCCCAGAATGCAACTGGCCTCAGGAAACTTTTCGAAGTTCCATTTGGGTATTTTAACCACCACATAGTCGAGAGTAGGTTCAAAACAGGAGGGGGTTTTCAGAGTAATATCATTGGGAATCTCGTCCAAGGTATAGCCCACCGCCAGCTTGGCGGCGATCTTGGCGATGGGAAAGCCGGTTGCCTTCGATGCCAGCGCCGAACTTCTGCTGACTCGCGGGTTCATTTCAATGATCACCATCCGCCCGGTTTTCGGGTGAACGGCAAACTGAACGTTCGAGCCACCCGTTTCCACCCCAACTTTACGGATGATGGCAAGCCCGGCATCACGCATCCGCTGGTATTCTCTGTCGGATAGGGTTTGGGCAGGAGCAACGGTAATCGAATCCCCGGTGTGAACGCCCATGGGATCAACGTTTTCAATGGAACAGATGACCACAACGTTGTCATTGACGTCCCGCATCAACTCCAGTTCGAATTCCTTCCACCCAATGATGGATTCTTCAACCATAATCTCATGCATGGGAGAGAGCTGTAATCCACGAGTGACAATCTCTTCAACTTCTTCGCTGTTAAAGACAATCCCCCCTCCCGTCCCTCCCAGGGTGAAAGAAGGACGAATCACAGCGGGAAGCCCAAGCTCTTCAATAATTACCTCAGCCTCTTTCAGGCTATTGGCAAATCCGGATCGAGGAACCTCCAAGTCAATTTCTTCCATGGCAGCCCGGAAAAGACGTCGATCCTCCGCAACCTTAATCGCATTCAGCTTTGCCCCGATCATCTCGACACCAAATTCATCGAGAACACCCGCCTCACACAGTTCAACGGAAACATTCAGTCCCGTCTGGCCTCCTACCGTGGGAAGTAAGGCATCCGGGCGCTCACGCTTGATGATCTCCGTTAAATACTCGAGTCTCAGGGGCTCGATGTAAGTACGGGCCGCAAACTCCGGATCAGTCATGATGGTAGCCGGATTGGAGTTCACCAGCACCACCTGAAACCCGTCGCTGGACAAGGCTTTACAAGCCTGAGTCCCGGAATAGTCAAATTCACAGGCCTGACCAATCACGATGGGCCCCGATCCCACGATCATGATTTTCTGGATATCCGTTCTCTTGGGCATGGCTCCTTGTCCGTTGTCTGTCCTCAGTCCTCTCTTCCGTTCGTGCGTTCGTGCGTTCGTGCTGTCAGTTGTCAGCTGTCAGCTGCCTCTCCTCAGTCCTCAGTCTCCTCTTCCGGTCTGCGGTCATTTGTCACTCTCCTCCTTCATCAGGCGAAGGAAGTCGTCAAACAGGTAGAGCGAATCGTGTGGACCTGGAGCTGCCTCAGGATGGTACTGAACCGAAAAGACGGGAAGATAACGGTGACGAAATCCTTCGAGGGTCTGGTCATTCAGATTCAGGTGGGTCAGCTGAATCTCACTGTCCTTGAACGAATCGGGGTCCACTGCAAACCCATGATTATGAGCGCTGATCTCCACCTTCCCGGTGATCAGGTTCTTCACCGGATGGTTTCCTCCCCGGTGTCCGAATTTCAGTTTATAGGTCTTGCCTTCGAAAGCTAAACCTAGCAATTGGTGGCCCAGACAGATTCCGAAAACAGGCTTTCGGTGAATGAGTTTTTTTAGATCCTTAACGATATAGTCCAGCGGCTCGGGATCCCCAGGACCATTGGAGAGAAAAATCCCATCTGGCTTCAGGGCCAGAACATCCTCGGCACTGGTGGTGGCCGGCACAATGGTCAGATCGCATCCTCGAGATGCCAAAGATCGCAGGATGTTTCTCTTGATGCCAAAATCATAAGCCACCACATGAAAGTGAGGGCTTTCACTGGCCCAGGAATAGGGCTCATCTGAAGTAACGGCCTGCACATAGTCGCTTCCTTCCATCGCGGGATGTTTCAACACCTTCCGCTTCAGTGACTCCGGATCGAGGTCAACCGTAGAGAGGATACCCCGCATCGATCCCTGCCCGCGAATATGACGTACCAGGGCGCGTGTGTCGGTGTCGGAAATACCGGGAATGGAGTTCTCCTGGAGGTATCCGTCTAAAGTGTTCTCTCCTCTC
>CBDUTA010000210.1:0-6678 GCA_965369785.1 uncultured bacterium | reverse complement strand
CCTCCTCGATTTCTCTATTCTGCTCATACCTCTTCCTCCTTGATTCCTCCTCTTCTAAAAATCTGCATTACGCTACCCCGGGAAGAGAAAGTATGCGACGGACTGCCACAAGAAACCCAAAACAAAGAGAATCCCTGCAACATAAATAATATTGGCCAAATACTTCCCCCAATCTGACTTTTCAGATTCTGACCTTTGGGACGAATCTTTAACGGTCTCTGTAGTCATTCTCTTTTCTCCCAGAGCTATTGTCGCTTTCTAAATAGATCAAAAATCTTCTTCCGTAACTTAAGTAAGTTGATCAGGGCCTGTCCGGTGGGACAGAAAAAGCGGCACCAGAAGGTGGACATAAAAAACGAGCCGATGAGCGCCACCGGCAAAATGTACCATTGAATGCCAATTCCTTCCAACGAGAACATCATGGCAAACGGTTCATAGGCGCCCAGTGCTGGATGTCTTGTTAGGAAAATAATCATCAGTGATAGCCATAAAAGCGAATTGGCCATTGACTGGGCCCGCCTTAACAGAGCACGAGATGGGTTCAACCGGCTGCCGCTAATCTTTTGGAGGAGAAATTGAATCCCGTAGAATGGGCAAATCCTGAAGCAATAAACGTTCTTGCCGAGCAATACAACGCCAAGTACAGTCCCCACCACGAGTATCCACCAAATAAGGTGTTCACTGATGCCGGGTATATAGCCCATGAGCAAAGCGGAGAGACTGCCTATGGATATCGCCGCATTCAGATAAAAACCAACGATGGCAATGGTAGCGGCCAGATAAACGTATTTCCATGGTTTTTCTTTGTAGACCTTCGGCACAAAAGCCAGCACGAATATGGCAAGGATTAAGATCTCACCCAGCCCGAATTTCCACGGCACCTTCTTCCACTTTTGCTCCAGCTTAAACTTTTCCACTGCGGCAAGATGAGCGCCCTTGCGTATAGCTTCTGTGGCGGCCATGGTGGTGATAGTAGCCCCGGAAACTGCATCGATATCCACATCTACGATAAAATCATCAGCAACATGTTTGCCGACGAATTGATCTCGGTAGTGTGCATCCTGGATTTTTCTTACAAAGGCCGGGGTCTCTTTGTGGTCCAAGGGTATGACCTCATGGACCTTGGCGTCTTCCATGATGCGGATGCCCAGAACAAAGGGCCCGCCATAGCCCTGTCCCTCCTGGATCAAGACGTAATTGCCGGGACCGTCACCTTTTTCCCCCAAATGAAAAACAACCGGATCGTCGTTGACCTTGGTCAGCTTCTGGCCCTTGAACTTGGCCCTGACCATGCTCTCGTAATCTTTGCTTTCAGAAGTCATTCCAACAACAAAGGCAACAGCCAACGCAACATACGCCAAGTAGCGAAGTCCAACTGTCAAAGACTTGCCAAGGACCGGAGCTCTGGCTGGTTTTTCTTTTCTTGATATTGCGGGGGTGACCGCTTCTACTGGCACCGCTGGTTCAGCCTCTGGAACAGGCAGCTTCTTTCTCTTGGCAAAAGTGTATCGTAATGTGAAAGTAAGGATGACGATGCCCGAAAGACCGAAGAGGAGGAGACCCATACTGCCGGCCCGAGGAACCCCCTCCAGCACCGCGCCTACCGACCAGGCAATGCTAAAAAGAATAAGGAAAATACCCAAGACGAGGCCAGACCAGGACAGCAAGTTTAGATGGTACCGTTTTGAAAATTTCCACAGGAAAATAACTGCCCCTGCTGTTAACAGGCCCAAACAATACCAGGTGAAGCTCATAATTTGACCATTCCTTCTGCTATGAGTAACTGTAAAACTCGCCTAGTTTTATCTTCTTTGCGAGACAATAAATCTTCCTGTGAGCGTGAGTATGACACTTCCGCTCTTCCCAATAATGATTAAACCAATTCTGCCGGCCCGTGGCACACCTTCAAGCACAGCTCCCACCGACCAGGCAATACTGAAAAGAATTAAGAAGCTCCCGACAATCAGGCCGGACCAGGAAAGCCAGTTCAGGGTTGTTTTCCTTGAAAGTTCATAGAGAAAATATGCTATGACCCCCGTCAGAGCCCCCAAAACATACCAAGTGAGATCCATCATACTTTTTCCCCCATTTTCCAGAATTTCTTGACTCTTTCCGGGTCATCCACCTTGCCATAGCCGAAGAATATGTCCATTTCGCGCATGAAACTGTGTACCGGCCCAGGGGAGATCACATTCTGGGCATCAACCAAGCGATGGTGCCAGAAGTCCGGTTTGTTATAGGGACACGATGCAATACAGTTGGCGCAAGAGCCGTCATTATCGATCCAGAATTTAGCGCACTTTTTGGCGTCGTTGTGGAACTTGAATATCCCACGCGAGGCATGCCAGATGTAGTCGGGATCTGATGAATAGGTGGGTTCCCAGGAAGGGTCACCATGAGTAATCGCTTGCGACGGACAGGAATCCGCGCACCGTTTGCAGTTCAGGCAGAAGCTGGCAACTCCGAAGGTTCGAGCCTTGTCGTATTCCACCAGGTCAAAGTCCGTATAGACCTTGCTGATCCGCACCCTCGGGCCGAATTTCGGCGTGATCACCTGGCCGTTACGGGCAGCTTCTCCAAGGCCCGCGGCAATGGCGTAGGGGGCGTTTATCCCCAGATCGTTCATGGAGGCAACCGCTTGATAGCCGAGTTGCCGCAAAAAAATGGTGAGCTGCCCGGCGATCTTGATCGCATTGGCATATGCATCGCCGGTTGTTGCATCGATCATCCAGGATGGTGCTGCAGCCATGGCATCATAATCCATCTCAACCATGATGACGATGACCGTTCTGGGTTCAAAGGGAAAGTCCTTCTCCCACCTGAGTTCTCGTTTGAGACTGGTACTATACATTGGGTCATAATCCCAACGCTTGTCCCTCTTTGTTATGCCGCAACGCAGGGCGCCAAACATTCTGGCCGCGCTCTTGATGGCCAGAGCAGCCTCTTTCGGGGTGTCGAACTGGTATTGGGTCTTGGCCAGCATCTCCTGCCGCCAGCTGGACACCCCCTGATTTGGGGCTTCCATCCCGGCGCCGGCAAGCTGCTGTCTGGCACTGTAAAAGCCGCCCACCGCCAGGGCTCTCTCGAGCTGGCTGTAGCCGGGTCTGTCCTGGTCGGGGCCTTTCATAAAAGCCCTCCTGGTTTCATAAAAATGAAACGGCTTGAATCCCTGGGGGTTTTCCTTCTTCAATTGCGCGTTAAAGCTATCGTTTCTTTCGGGATGTTTCTCATTCAACTCCCTGCTGCCTGCAAAAATATTGATCTGATCCCGCTGGTCGATGCGCTTGAAATCGTCCCGGATCGGCATAGGAAACTCATCATGCGGGATGCCTTCCATCCTCCTCACGATAGTAATGCCACCCGCTGCCGCAGCGGCAACACCGGCTCCTGCCAGGCCAAGTTTGAGAAAGTTCCTCCTGCTGGCGTCAGGTGGACTGCCGCTTTTCCCCTGACTGTCTGCAGATGTTTCCGTAGCCTGATTTGTGTTTTCCTTCTCTCCGTTCATGCCAATGGCTCCTCTTTGAATATTGAAAAAGCTCCAGTGGGGTGAGGATAAGCGGTCTGACGACTCGACCGTCTTCGACCCTGAGCTACAGAAGGGTGGCTGATCACAGCTCTTCACCAAACATCCTGACGTCACGCACCTCTTTGATCTTGATCTCCGGTTTGCCTGTGATGAGGCGATTACCCCTTTCATGGACAAGGTAGTTCCAGATCCATTCGAGCAAAACAAAGATCTTGGTGCGAAACCCAACCAGAAACGTGACGTGCACTAAGCCCCAGGCCAGCCAGCCAATCAAGCCCCCGAAGGTGAAATCGCGGATTGCGGCTACTGCCTTACCTCTGGCAATTGTTGCCATCGAACCTTTATCGTTATAGCTAAAGGCAGGGCGATCCTTGTGGTCCAGACCCTCAACGTCGCGGCGAATGATATCAGCCACGAATCGGCCCATCTGTATGGCACCCTGAGCTACCGGTGGAACCGGTTTGCCCGTATTCGTGTCTACGGCGTGCGTCGCATCGCCCACCACAAAAACTTCTGGATGGCCTGGTACCGACAGGTCGGGGCCAACCTTGACACGCCCGGCCCGATCAAGCTCGACTCCGAGTGTTTTGGCGATGGACGTCCCCTGAACGCCCGCCGCCCAAAGCACGTTTTCGGCCGGCACCCGTTGATCGCTGATCATGACACCGTCCCCGTCCACCGAAGTCACGAAGCTGTTCAGCAGAACATCAACGCCCATAGTTTCCAGGTACCGGTGGGCCAGTTTTCCCATCCTTTCCGGCATAGCCGGTAGCAGTCGATCCGTCCCCTCTACTAGAATCACCCGCGAGGTCTTGGTATCAATGTGGCGAAACTCTCGCGGCAGTGTTTTACTGGCGGCCTCCATGATCGCGCCAGCAAGCTCCACGCCGGTGGGCCCACCACCCACCACAACGAAAGTCAACTTGGCCCTTCGCGAGGCTTCGTCGGCCTCGAACTCAGCTTCCTCAAAGGCCAGCAGAATCCGTCGGCGGATCTCCATGGCGTCGTCCAGATCTTTGAGTCCTGGGGCAAAGGGCTTGAAGGCATCGTTGCCGAAGTACGATTGCTTTACCCCGGTCGCCAAGACAAGGTAGTCATAGGTCTTCTCGCCTCGCCGACCGATGATCATCTTCCGTGCGAGGTCAACACCGGTTATCTCAGCTAGTGCAACCCTGGCGTTTTTCTGCTCCCGTAGCACCCTGCGAATTGGGGCGGCGATGTTGCTCGCCGAAAGCGCTCCTGTTGCCACTTGATAGAGTAATGGTTGGAAGAGATGATAGTTGTGCTTGTCCACCAACGTGACGAATACAGGAGCATTTTTCAGTCCTGTTGTGACGTTGAGTCCTGCAAAGCCCCCACCGACGACAACAACTTCTGATCTCTTGTTTGTTCGAATATCCACGTCAGGCCTCCCGTAAGTGGGCCTCTTCATCCCGCCATGATCGTTCATGAAAGACAGTAGTAAAAGTCAAGGCATCCACCGCTTTGTTTTGAATGCCGCACATCCCCCAGGTGAGAGTGAATCGCAGCGTTCGCTCCTGGACAACCTTAGGACGGAAATGCAAGACCAGAGTATTCAACCAACCCCAGCAGCGTCGCCTCTCGTCCCGGGTCTTGTGGGTATCAGGGAAGATCGAATACCAGATTCGTTGAAAAAGGTTGAGTTGGCCTGGCGTCACATTCTGAGAGGGCATTATGTAGTCTTTCGGAAATTTGTTCCAATTCCCACTTGAACAACCTTCAATATCCTAAAGCTGTTGTTCAGTCAATATCAAGGTGGTCGGAAGACCTGACCATAGGATCGGAATGAGAGACGGAATATCCTGAGTCAAGAGAACTGTATTACTGTAGATGAGATATATCGAACGGATTTACTGGCCAATGGGATATCACAGGATGAGGAAATGCTCAGCCGGGATGTAACTGCCAAATATTGCGGCAAACTCCTGTGGCTCGAAAGTTCACATCTCTTGCCAAGATCTTGAGTGTTCAATAGGTTAAGATATGATAAGCACCTAGTAATTCTGGACCCTAGATGACGCCCCGATAATAGGCAAATCTTGAGATGTGTGGCTGGAACCAATTCACCAGCGCAGTTTGGTCCTCTAGTGACATTGGTTCGAAATCTCGCCCCATACGTGCCAAAGTGCGAACGTGAGCCGGAGTCGAACACCCCACAATGGCCACGGTGATGTTCTGCGAAAGGGCATAACGGATAAGTATTTCTGGAGTGATTCCTTCATCGGGGGAGACATAGGCGGATGCTCCCAGAATCTTCATGCCGATTACAGCGATACCTTTCTTAAGCGCAACGGGCAGGGTTTTGTCAAGGAAGCCACCTAGCGCCCCTTCCACGGGATTGACAGGCAGCAATACTGAATCCACCGGCCATTCCACAACAGCGGTTGTAAGAACATTCGGATCGTGATGCCCGGTTACACCTATATATCGGGTTTTCCCTGCTTCCTTAGCTTTCAAGAACGCCTCCAGAGCACCGCCAGGGCCAGCTATTTTTTTGAGTTCTTTTTTGGTTTGCACGTCATGGATTTGCCAAAGATCAAGATAATCGATGCCCATAGTTGCGAGACTAAGCTCCAGATCAGCCAAAGCCCCTTGACGGTCTCGCCTCGCTGATTTGCTGGCTTGAAAGATACGCTTCCGCGCTTCAGAGGATTTGGACCAGACCAGTCGATAGTAGCTTTCGCTTCCAGCGTAGACTCGCGCAGAGTCAAAATAGGTAATACCTTGGGCAATGGCCTCTTCTATAACGGCTTGCGCGCCTTTCTCTTGTCCGTACGTCCTCAGAATTCCCTCACCTCCGAGTCCAACTGCGGTGACCTTGGGGCCTGTTCGGCCAAACATCCTGAGATCGATAGGGATGTTCTCGGCTTGGTGATTACTGTTCACTAGATCCTCAGAGTATTTTCACAGCATAAATGAGGCTCGTCAGGTGCCCGTAATGAAAGTTCTCAGCAGAGCAGAGGAATGCGTTTACTTCTTACGTACCATAGCGTGAGATTCCTGTAAATGGACCGAGGTGACCTCTTCTCTTGTGGCAAGGAAGAGGTCACTTGAAGGCCAGGAGGTGCAAAATGGAGATTACATCCCTTAATTCACACTTTGCTGGAATCTAATCTGGCACAAAATATTGA
>CBDUTA010000209.1:0-6679 GCA_965369785.1 uncultured bacterium | reverse complement strand
TGTCGCAACCCTCCACTTGATTTTGATTGAGGCCTGTAGGGGCCACGTCAGTGCGCCCCTACACAAGAAACCTGGGTCAGCCGACTTTTGCTATACCTTTCCCTGAAGTTCCTCCCAGCAATAGCGAATTTAGGCGTAATCCGGGCTACGAACTCCGGGTCGCTGAAATCCCATGCGGTCAAGCAGGTCCTGGTAGCGGGGATCGGAACGGAGGGGATCAAAACCGGGCTCACATTGTAGATAGAGGAGATTACTGTCCCTCTGTGCATATCCCTCTTCGAGAAGTTCAATAGCCTGCTCCATATCTCCTAAGCCGGAATGCACGAGAGCCAGGGGGATGCGGGGAAGCTTTTCGTGTGTCGAAAGCTCACTCAGTTGATCCAGGAGCTTGAAAGCCTTCTCTCTCTCGCCCATGGCGCCGTGAACCCAGGCCAGCTCCATCAAGCCTCGCTTCGGATTTCCAGAAATCTCTGAGAGCTTCTTGAAGGCTTCACGTGCTTCCGGATACATCCCCTTTACAAGATAGGTCAGTCCAATATCAAAGTGGGCACCTGTGAACCGCGGGTGAAGCTCAAAGGTACGCCGGCATTGATCGATGGCTTCATCAAATCGACGGGAAAAATGCAGAATCCGGCCGACAGCGGTGCTAATGATGGGAGAAAGCGGGTCCAGTTCGTGAGCCTGCCTGATTTCAGCGAGTGCCTCATCCGATCGATTCACCGAAGCCAGAAACATTGCATACTGGTGATGGGCAGTGGCGAGACCATCGTTTCGCTCCAGCGCAAGACGAAATTCCTGCTCAGCGCTCTCCCAGTTCCAATCCAGCCGGTAATACACCAAAGCCAGGGCAACGTGAGCTTCGGCGCACGAGTCATCCACCTCGATTGCTTTTTGAGCGGCCTGTCTTGCCCTGGAGACCATTTCTGTGGGATCTCTGTCACACATGAGTAGAGGGCAATCGATATTCAGCAAAATGTAGGCTTCGGCAAGTCCGGCGTGGGGCAACGCATAACTTTCATCCTCAGTGGTCGCTTGTTCAAGACAGTCGATCGCTTTGAGCACACTCTGCTCAGTTCGCTGATTGAGATGGTATCGACCCTTCAAATAAAGGTTATAGGCTGCTACGTTTTCGGTGTAGCGCTTGACGAGTAGTTCCTGAGAATCCTCCACAAAGTTCACGCTCAGCTTATGGACAATCTTTCTAGTAATCTCGTCTTGCAGGTCGAAGATGTCATCCATTTCCCGGTCGTAGCGCTCGGACCAGAGGTGATAACCATCGGCTGTATTGATGAGCTGGGCGGTAATGCGCAGGCGCTTTCCCGATTTCCGAACACTCCCTTCAAGTACGGTGTCCACCTTCAGTTCCCTTCCGATCTGGGAGATGCTTTCCTGTCCGCCCTTAAAACTGAAGGCCGATGTCCGGGAAGCCACTCGCAGCCCTTTGAGCTGAGTCAAGCCATTGATCAGTTCTTCGGCTAAACCATCACTGAAATACTCGTTCTCGGGGTCGGGACTCATATTGACGAAAGGAAGAACGGCAATCGAAGGCTGTACCTTCACCTTTGGGTTGCTCCTCGTAGCCCATCTTTCATGAGAGTTTTCACCCTGTTTCAACCGGGTCAGGTCTTTCAGCAATTCTTGGGCGGATGGGTAGCGTACCTCCCGGTCCTTTTCCAGTGTTTTTTGAATCACTCGTACCAACGGAGCCGGCAATTCCGGATTCAACTGCTCGGGCGACACCGGTGCTTCACTGAGAATTTTATGGAAAACAGCTCCCAGGTCCTGGCCTTGAAAGGGCATGCTGTCGGTAGCCATCTCGTAAAGCAACACGCCGAAGGAGAAGATGTCACTTCGGGCATCCAGTTCCTTATCCAGAAGCTGTTCGGGAGACATGTAATAGGGGGTTCCTACGCCAATACCTGGAGCGGTCAGGGGTCCCTCGGTTTGAGTGTCCAATTCCGCTGGAGAGCCGTAGGGGCCCTCTTCAACCAGCTTGGCCAGGCCGAAGTCCAGGAGCTTAATAGGACCACCTTCGGTGACAAATACATTGTCGGGCTTGATGTCGCGGTGGATGATCCCTTGATCATGGGCGGCCTTCAATGCACTGGAGATCTGAAGGCTCACTTCGATGAGATAATCCTGTTCCAAAGGCCCACTTCCCAGATATTTTCTGAGGGTCTGGCCTTTGAGGAACTGCATGACAATAAAGGGCCGTCCCTCCTGCTCTCCAATGTCGTGGATGGTGCAAATATTGGGGTGATCGAGTGCCGAAGCTGCACGAGCCTCCCTTTGAAACCGTTCCAAGGCCTGGCGGTTTTGGGCTAACTCTCCGGGAAGGAACTTCAAGGCGACATTTCGGCCCAGCCGAGTGTCTTGCGCCTTATAGACCACCCCCATACCACCACTACCGAGTTTCTCCAGGATCTTGTAATGAGAGATCGTCTGTCCGATCATAGCGCTATTTTTCGGTGTTTAGAGACTTTAGATCCTAAAGCTTTAAGGAGTGCAAATCAAATCACCGAGGAAAGCTCTGCATTCATCCTCAGATTCTGAAAAGGAGTTAGGGGGAATGGGGAGTCAGTGGTTCCACGACCGATTGAGAAAAGAGGACCAGCACCCCTCCTGAGGCAAACTTCGAAAGATCCTTGGCCATCCTCTGCCCCGCTTCCGAATTGAGCCCCGACTGCATGGCCTCCTCGGAGGCAAAATGCAGTTCCACCATCAGGCAATAGGGGCAAACACCTTTCGCCGTCCCCGCAATTCGGTTAACGATCAACTGCTGGAGGTTAGGGACCTTGAGGAGGACTGGGCGGTGATCGTTGGCAAAATATCGGTCGAAGGTGGCCTGATCAGCGGGCGTACCGAACAGAATGATTGTTTTGACCACGGAAAATCTTCTCGATCCCGCCCACTTCTCAAGCCACTTGAGGTTTTCGATCTGCTTGTGCGCCTATTGGCGCGTCACGCTCGACTTGATGTCGTTGTGCTCGGCGACCATGCCATGAACAGGGGAATAGGCAATGAGCCTCTGAATCGTCGCCAACTGGTCATCCGTCAGATCGCCTTTGACTTTAACATCACAGCTGATGTTGGGAATACATGCGGTATGAGCTTCGGGTCCCTTTACCTCGAAGAGCACACTGGGATCCACGTCGGCGCGAACAGTGATCTCCATACCCTCCAGGGGAATGTCGTGCCGGGCCGCGTTCAGTCCAATGCTGTTGGAAAGGCAAGCCCCAATCGCTGAAAGCACCATTTCAACGGGTTCCATCCGGTCTTCGGGCCCAACTGCACCGATCGTCTCTTCCACCTCTTTCCAGGCACCGTACTCAATCTTGTACTGCCGGTCTTCTCGGTCAATCCGCTCCCCATTAATTTTAAAGGGGCCTATGTGGGTGGTGTTTCTGCCGCTGTGTCCTTCCCATACTGATCGCGATTCCAATCCTAGGGTCACGGGATTTTCCTTTATCGCGGTGCGAAAGGCCTCCAGTTTATCTAGGTCCATTCCATGCACGATGCGTCCTTCGGTCATTGCAAACTCCTTTCCTGCGATGAATTGATATTTTTAAAAAATGCCCCCTCGAATTTCTCTTTCCGGATTAGGGAAGCAAGTCTCTCTCCCATGCTGTGCGACGTTCTGCACTGAGGTTGAATATAGCAGAGCCGCTACTGCAAGTCTCGCGATGCCCTGGAGAAATGTCCGAAAGCCGACTATTGTCATATGAAACCGAGTCTGAGGCGACTAATCACATGAATTTGACAAACAACCAAGGAGGTTGAAAATGAAAAGAATCGTAACCTTAGCTACCACGTTTGCTCTTTCCTTTGGATTGATGGGAAGCATGGTTCGGGCAGACAGTGACGGGGATCACGATCGCTCCAATGCTCGAAGGCTGGCCCATCATCAACGCGTAGAGCAAGAGAGACTGACAAGACATCAACGCAAAGAACGTCAACGTGCCAAGGAAAGCGACATCAACCGGCGTCGCATGGCCAAGCACCAGGTCAAGGAGCGCAATCGGCTTCAGCAACATCACCGTCAGGAGCGAAGGCGCCTCAACCAGTAGTTCGAGCCCCTAACCCTAAAGTGGGTGGTCCTTCGTGATCACCCACTCCCTTTTTCTTAACCATTGACGAGTTTACGGCTTCTGGCTGATAAGGGGTGTGAGAACGGTCAGCCAGGTGTCTCGCTCCATAGATACAGTGACGTTTGCTGATAGGCTTGCGAAGGGTGGCGCCGGACGGCATCGATTTCTTTGTCGATCCTCCTCTGTGATGAACACTGGCATCGCGTCGTCGTCGCTTCGCGAACTCGACGCCGTCGCGCTCGCCACAAAAATCATCGTATTTATGGAATAAGACACGAGGATACACTCATGAGCGAACAAGCCTTAAACCTGCCCAAGGAAGAACCTCAAGATCTCGGTTTTGGTTCAAAAGTCAGCCGTCGTTCCCTGCTTCGGCTATTGAACCAGGACGGCACCTTTAATGTGAGTAGAGAAGGAGTCTCCGCACTCGAGTCCTTGAGCCTGTACCACGCACTCGTCACCATGGCCTGGCCCCGCTTCTATCTGAGCATTCTGGCTCTCTACTTTGCCCTCAACACCTTCTTTAGTTTCGGCTACATGCTGTGTGGACCCGGAGCCCTGAACGGAGCTGAAGGAATCACTCTTATGGGGCGATTTCAAGACGCCTTCTTCTTCAGTGTCCAAACCTTTACCTCGGTGGGATACGGTCATCTCACCCCCAATGGACTGGGGCCGAACCTGTTGGTGACATTCGAAACTTTTGTAGGGCTGGGCGGGTTTGCCATTGCAGCAGGGCTCCTGATCTCCAGGTTTTCACGCCCTACCGCCAAAATTAGATTTAGTGACATGGCCGTCATCGCACCTTATCGACCGGGCGTTCCAGGCTTCGAGTTAAGAATCGCAAACGTGCGGCGAAACCAACTTCTGGAAGTCCAGGCAAGAGTGATTTTCAGTTGGATAGAGGTCGAGAACGGAAAAACCTTAAGACGATTTTCTGATCTGAAATTGGAACGGAGTAAGGTGACCTTCCTGCCTCTACATTGGGTCATTGTTCACCCCATTGACGAAACGAGTCCACTCAAAGGTTTGACCCAGGAAGACCTGAAGGAATCCCACGCTGAGTTTTTAATCCAGATCACAGCCATCGATGACATCCATTCTCAAACCGTACATGCCCGGTCCTCCTATACCTATGAGGAAATCATCTGGGGAGCCCGGTTTGTGGACCTGTTTCAATATTCAGACGGAGGTCTAGTGAGTGTCGACCTGAAACGTCTCAGCGATGTCGAGAGGGTCGACGAACTGGGCTGAGTACTGCGTTTTCATCACGAAGCGATCCAGGCCAGCAATACTGTGATCGCCCTCACCACAATAGACGCAAAAAAAAGGAATATTATCGTTGAACATGATAATACCGAGTATTCAGGATCAGCAAAGTGCCATCACCTCCAACGGAGAAACCGTCACCCTGCGTGAAGACGGGACATGGGAACATGTCGAAGAGCCGGCGACCAATTTTCACAAGACCTTCAGAAACACCTGCTGGGGAATGACTCGAAAGAGGGTTAAGCAGGCTGAAAACAGCGAACTCTTCCATGAAGAAGATCAATACCTGCTCTATCAAGGGAAAATCGCTGACTTGAACTGCTGTATCGTGTACTGTCTGGCGGAGGATCGACTGGTCCGGGCTCGATACGTGATCACGGAAGAGCACTCCAATCGGAATGACTACATTAACGATCACGAAATAATAAAAGAAGCCCTCACTAACAAATATGGAGAGCCGGCGGATGACCAGGTCGTTTGGAGCGCCGACCTGTACAAAGAAGACGATGATGACTGGGGGGTTTCTGTGAGCCTGGGGCACCTCGTTTTCGGCTGTGACTGGAGCACCAACTCCACCGATATACTCTTGATGCTGTGTGGAGAGAATTACGAGATCAGTTTTGTGATCGAATACTGCAGCCAAAAACTCAAACCGTTTGAAGCCGCAGCTCGAAAACGAAGAGCCCTTGTAGAGTTCTAATCCCTCCTCCAGGTGAGCCACACGCCATCCCTGAAATAGCTGAATATTTCTTCTGTCAGACTCGCTAAAACTTATTATTAACCGATGATTAAACTAATCTATATCATGTTATTGATCATCTAGTGTTCTGTCCGTTCCCGCCTTCTTCGAGAGATCCATCTTCCTTGACCGTTTTCTCTGTCCTTCGGTATGATCCTATCAACTCAAGTGGGGTGTTCGTTGTGCCCGCCAGGGGTACAAACCGAGATGAAAAGGAGGTTAAGAGTGGTTCACCAGCACGGTTCGCCTGCATTCATGACCGTTGGGGTTTTCTTGTGGACGGTATTTCTGCTGGCCGGGTGTGCCGAGCCACAAAGCGACACCAACGTTATCTCGGGAAGCGTTAAGGACGACACGGATGCTCCGGTACATGGGGCCGTCGTAGGAGCCCGAAACTTGCAAATGGGTGTCACGACCTTTGTGGTCACCAATCCTGAAGGAGAATTCCAGACGCCTCCGTTGAGAAACGGGAGCTATCAAATCAGTGTTGAACGACAGGGCTTCCGCTCGGACACCTTAGCCCTTGATATAGAAGGTTACCCACAGGCTGTCCAATTCACACTGGAACCTTTGTCGATCGTCCCGG
>CBDUTA010000208.1:0-6689 GCA_965369785.1 uncultured bacterium | reverse complement strand
GTGGGTTTTGGCCAGCTCCGGATCCTTGGACAGGCGGTCAATCAGGCGGTCGTTAGCCAGGGCCTGGCGAAAGCCGTACCAGGTAAAGAAAGGGATCAAGAATAACATGGCGACGATCGGAACATTGTCCGGCGCCGAAGTGATTTCCCAGAGTTGTCCCCAATCCATTCTTTTCAGTGACCTCCTCCCCGACTACTTACGGGGAAACTTCATTTCCGATTCCAACATGACCGGGGCCGGGCCCGAAATACTTCCGTCTTTGCGGACACGCCAGAAATGCACAGCCAGAAAGACAGAGAGGATAAGAGGAATGGCAATGCAGTGCCAGATATAGGCGCGCAACAAGGCATTGGCGTCCACGATGGATCCCCCCAAAAGTGCGAAGCGCACGTCGTTGTATGCGGTCATCCCCAGTTGAGGTCCAAAGGGGCCTTCATGCCCTAAGAAAGGCGTTGCCCGAGCCATATTGGTTCCCACTGTTACCGCCCAGAAGCCCAACTGATCATCCGGAAGCAGGTAGCCGGTGAAGGAAAGCAGCAGGGTCAATACCAGTAAGATCACGCCCACGCTCCAGTTGAATTCTCGCGGACTCTTGTAAGAACCGGTCAAGAAGACGCGAAACATGTGCAACCAGACGGTGATGATCATCAAATGGGCTCCCCATCTGTGCATGTTGCGCAGCAGGCCTCCAAAGGGAACATCGTTGTGAAGGTACATGATGTCCTGGTAGGCCTGGCCTTTGGTGGGGTGATAGTAAAACATGAGAAAAACGCCCGTAATGGTCAAAACGATAAAAAGATAAAGGGTGATACCCCCCATCCCCCAGGTGAAACCGAAACGGATGGCATCGCGATTTGTCTTGGCGGGCTGCAGATGCAAGAAGACGTTGGTCAAAACCGCCAGCGCCCGGTTGCGGGGCGTCTCATCCAGTTTGTGGCGGAAGACGGATTTCCAGAGTTGGGTCCGCTTGTAGTCTTTGGCGGCCTGAAGGTCTTTTTTCCCTTTGGCGATGAAAGGATTCAACCCTTTTTTGAGACGTTCGATCAGGGAAGAAGACTCCTGTGAGTCGTTTTCGTCTGATTGGGGTTCCTGCGTCACGCTTTTTTCGTCGTCATTCATGGGTCACTTGTGGTTAGGAATGCTTAGTGTTTCGCCACAAACGTTATCGTATTCCTGGGACGAGACACTCCATTAAACACCCTTTAACAAAGAACCTTCGTCATCGAAATGACAGGGTGCTCCCGGGGGGCATTGGTAGAGCTGGCTGGCATCGACCACGATCTGCCCCTCGGCATCGAGTTCCACCCTGGCCCGGTCCATGGGCCGGGGTGCAGGTCCTTCAAAATTAATCCCTTCGCTGTCGTATCCGCTGCCATGGCAGGGGCATTTAAATTTGTTTTCACCCTCTACCCAATCGGGTGTGCAGCCTAGATGGGTACACTTGGCGTAGATGACGAAAATTCCCTGGGTGTTGCGAACCACCCAAATTCGATGTTTCTGCTGAAATCGGGTATCGACCCCATAACCGAAATCTGAAGGAGGGCCGATTCGAAACCGGGTCTTGGGTTCGAAAAGCGTCCGAGGAAAGAAAAAACGCATGGCCATCAGTAGATTGGTGCCGATAAATCCAAAGACGCAGAGCCAGGCAAACTTGCGCCGCCGGATGAGTTGTTTTTCACTCGGACCCTGGCGGTTTTCACTGGCCTCTTGAGCCGGGTCTTTGGGTTGAACCTGATCTTCCTGGCCCTTATCTTCTGTCATAACTACTTTTCTCGGAGGGTGTTTTGCCTGCTCCCTAGGATGATTTAAAAGCTATTGAGGCGTAAAAGATACAGTTTGCCCCGGAAGTCTGTCAAGATTTTCCTCCACTTGTATTCCTACGTGGCTATTTGTCCTGTCGAAAGGTGACAAAGAGGATCGCTGACATAATCGTAAGCGGGGGAATCAAGAGCACTACAATCCCCAGGTTGATGGCCTGTACGGCACTTTGCACCTGACCCTCCAAGGCACTCCTGCACATGGCACAGCCTTGGGCTGCGGCCGGGGAGGAGAAGAATAGAAAGAGAAGGGAAGAAAAAAACGAAGTTTTCATTTTCCGAGTCATCTTCGAAATTCCAGAAGCCTCAAACTGTCTGGAAAGACAATAAACATTAAGATGATGCAGATCACCAGAGCCGGGATGAGCGTGAGCGTGAGGCTGAGCTTTTCAAAGCGCAGATGCATGAAATAAGCTACGATCAAGGCCGTTTTGAGCAGCGAAAAGCTGATCAGTAGGGCCAGCATCAGGCCCACAGATAAGGCCATATAAGCCAGAACCACTTCCAGGATGGTCAACACCAACAACCCGGTCCAGACTGTGAGATAAAGCCGGTTGCTGTGAGTCTCATGTAATGCTTCCATAGTTCTATTTCCTTATGTCGTGAAGGAAAGCAGGTAGACCATGGGGAAGATGAACATCCACACCAGGTCCACGAAATGCCAGTAAAGACCGCTGATTTCCACGTCTTCGGCAGAATATTTTCCCTTGGAGAAGCCCCAGGCAATCGTTCCCAGGTAGATCACTCCCCCCGTGACATGGGTCATGTGAAGACCGGTTAAGGTGAAAAAAGTGGCCCCAAAAAGCGGAACGTCCCAGGGATTTCCAAAGGGCGTCACGCCTTCGTGGATCAGTCCCAGCCACTCATTGGTATGCAGGATGAGAAAAAGCAACCCTCCAGAAATCGTAGCCAGAAGCCACCCTACGGTTCGTTTGACCTGCGCTCGCTTGGCGCTTTCCACAGCCATGACCATGGTCAAGGAACTGGAGAGCAGACAGAACGTCATTACCGTGGCCAGGAAAATGCTGGATTCCTCAAAAGGCCTGGGCCAGTTTTCATTGGCAATCCTCACATAACTGTAAGCGATGACCAGAGCCGAAAAAGTCAGCGTATCGGAGACGAGAAAAAGCCACATCCCGAATTTTTTTGAGCTTATGGCGTAAGGAGATCCTCCGCCCCCCCAGGCAGAGAGCCTGGTTGCACTCACCG
This sequence comes from uncultured bacterium, assembly GCA_965369785.1. Classification (GTDB taxonomy): domain Bacteria; phylum Acidobacteriota; class UBA6911; order RPQK01; family JADFOI01; genus JADFOI01. The sequence continues at coordinate 3,663 of CBDUTA010000208.1, read as the reverse complement.
TGTCAGCCATTCATTACCTCCCAATCAAAAGCAGAAGAAAAAGATAGATCCATAGTCCGTCCATAAAGTGCCAGTAGAGCGCGGTCACACCCAGGGCAGTGGCTCCGAGGCCACCCGAGTTTTTCCGCCACACTGTCCAGGAAAGGTATAGAAGGGCCATCACACCCCCGAGCAGGTGGACAGCGTGAGTTCCCGTCAATAGATAGAAAAAAGAGCTACTGGGGTTGGTATTGACATACACCCCACCCGACACCAGGTCCTGCCAGGCCACTATCTGCCCTATCAGAAAGATCATCCCCAGGCCGGTGGTGGCCCACCACCAGCCCTGAAAACGGGCTTGAACCTGACGCCAGCGGCGAGCCTTTTCCAGAGTGAAACTGCTGGCCAGCAAGACCAGCGAATTGAGCCACAGGATCCCCGGGAAAGCGGTTGCTTGCCAGTCGTCGGAGAGGCCCTTGCGGACGACATAGGCGCTGGTGAAGGCGGCAAACAACATAAGGATAGCGGCCAGACCCAGCATCATGCCCGTATAGTAGCGCTGGTCGGGTAAGGACCTTGGGCGCCCAGCTCCTTGGCCTCCATTTCCGCCAGAATTCCCTTGATCAAAACCGTCACCTGATCCTCCGGGTGATTTGGACTGGGGTTTGGGGAGTGCAGGGGCAATCGTGGCCATGGCTTAGCTCGCGGAGGTTTTCGGGGCGGTCTGCATCGTAAAGTCCTGAGGTTCGCCCGGCACACTGTATTCGTAAGCTCCCCGATGAACCACCGGATATTTCCCGGCAAAGTTGTCATGGGGTGGCGGCGAGGGAATCTCCCATTCGAGAGTGGTCGCCTGCCAGGGATTGACCTCCGCCTTTTTGCCTTTAAAAAGGCTCCAGAAGAGGTTGAAGATGAAAATCAGCTGGGCTGCGATGGTGATGAAGGCTGCGATGGTAACGAAGAGGTGAATCGAGGCCAGGGGTTCCAGGAAATCAAAACCTGTCAGCTCGGCATAGCGGCGTGGATTGCCCGCCATGCCCAAAAAATGCATGGGCGTAAAGATGGCGTAGACGCCGATGAAGGTGAGCCAGAAGTGTGCTTTTCCCCAAAACTCATTCATCTGCCGGCCAAACATTTTGGAAAACCAATAATAGGTCCCTCCAAAGATTGAGAAGATGGCGGCCACGCCCATAATGATGTGAAAGTGGGCCACCACGAAGTAGGTGTCATGCAGATAGATATCGGTCGAGGGCTGATTCAAGAACAGGCCGCTGAGTCCACCCGTGACAAACAGAGAGACAAAGCCGACGGCAAAGAGCATGGGGCTGGTCAGGCGAACGTTGCCACGCCACAGGGTTCCCAGCCAATTGAAGGTCTTGATGGCAGAGGGGACGGCAATGGCTGTCGTTATCAGTGAGAAAAAAATAGCGGTGTAAGGACTCATCCCACTCATGAACATGTGGTGTCCCCACACCATGAAGCCCAGGATTCCGATGGCAAACATGGCGTAAACCATGGCCCGGTATCCGAAAATGGGTTTGCGTGAGAAGGTGGCGAGAAGTTGGGAAGCGACTCCCATGCCGGGAAGAATGGCAATATAGACCTCGGGATGACCGAAGAACCAGAACAAATGTTGCCAGAGCAAGGGAGATCCTCCCTTGTGATCGATCAACTGATCGCTGATGACCAGCCCCCCGGGGATAAAGAAACTGGTTCCCGCCGAGCGGTCCATCAGTAACAAAACGCCGGCCGCCAGCAATACCCCAAAGGCCAGTAGGCCCAAGATGGCGGTCACGAACCAGGACCAGACGGTCAGGGGCATCCGCATGAGAGTCATTCCCTCGGCTCGCATGTCGATGGTAGTGGTGATGAAGTTCAAGGCTCCCAGCAAGGCAGCCACGCAAAAAATGGCGATGCTCAGGATCCACAAGGTCTGGCCCGTCCCCAACCCCGGACCGGCGATTTCTCCCACCGCACTCAGGGGCGGATAAGCTGTCCATCCCGAGATGGGTGCCCCTCCAGACACGAAAAATGCTGACAGCAAAACCACCAGGGCCAAAAAAGTAAGCCAGAAGGAGAGCATGTTCAGGGTCGGGAAGGCCATGTCGTCGGCTCCGATCTGGATAGGCAGGAAATAGTTTCCAAACCCGCCCTGGGGAGCCGTGGTCAAGACAAAGAAAACCATGATGGTCCCGTGCATGGTTAAAAAGGCAAGATAAAATTCCGGCGTCATCACGCCGCCGGGAGCTCCTACCGGGAAAAAGGTTTCCAGCAACGGAATTTCCGTACCCGGCCAAACCAGGTTGAATCGAATGAAGATCGACAGCACCATTCCCACGAGAACCGAGAAGAGGGCCAAGAAGTAATATTGAATACCGATGACCTTATGATCCAGGCTGAAGACGTACTTTCGCCAGAAACTTGTGGGGGCTTCATGGACGGCATGGCTGGTCTGGGTGGCATCTGCCATGTTCACATTCTCCTTCTCAAAATTCAGACTGGTCTTCCAGCCAGTCGGCGTAACCTTGATCCGACAGTACGTCAAGGAAGCTCCTCATGCGATGATGACCCAAGCCACAGAGCTCTGAGCAGGCGATCTCATACTTTCCCGTCTTGGTGGCCGTGAATCGAAGGGGAATCATCATTCCCGGTACCGTGTCCTGTTTGAGCCGCAGTTCTCGCACCGAGAAGTTGTGGGTGACGTCTTTGGAGCGCAGGATCAATTCAATGGGACGGTTCACGGGAACCGCCATGGTGGGGACTACAAGGTCATCTCCCCCAGCTGGATCTTCCCGGTCTAATCCCAGGGGGTTTCCCGCCGCATCGTCGATCAGCTCCGGCCGGATACTCCCAAATTGCCCGTCGGGCCCGGGATAACGGATGTTCCAGGCGAATTGCTGTGCGGTGACTTCAATTCGAATGGCATCCTCAGGGGCAGCTTGAATGTACAGATCGACCCAGACCCCATATCCCAGCGAAACCATCACATAAAACAGTACCGCTGTTGCCGAAGTCCAGATAACCTCCATTTTGTTGTTTCCATGGTAATAGTAAGCGGTCTGGCCCGGGCGTTCCCGATATCGCCAAACAAAAAGTCCCAGACCCACTTGGGCCAGGATAAAGATCACTCCGGTCACGATCAGGGTGTAGAAAAACTGGGTATCTACAATCGCCCCGTGAGCCGAAGCGGATTCGGGAAACCACTGTCCGGTAAACAGAATCACAGTGATTAGGGTAAAAATCCAAATGGTGATGGCCAGTAGCATGTGTGTGTCCTCTCCCTCTCCCCGTTTTTTGAGGGTTCCCTCAAAAAACCGATCGCTATTGTACCAGCAAAAAATCAATTTTCAACGGGTAGGACGGATTTAAATTAGATTGTTTCAGGATTGCATCGCTTGACCGCAATTTCGGCAATGGCTTCGCCTTTTGGCGTTCAGAGTTGCACACCCCGGACAGCGATTGTACATGGAGCGGGCAAACCCCTGAGTGATCAAAGCACTGAAGATGAGAATAGCGGCCACCAGTAAAAATCCAAGAATCGTCTCTCCCATGAGTGTTAAGACTCCCTAGCCGGGATTAGGCATAAATGCTCTGCTGTAGTGCCCCCGACCACGAACGGGAGGCACCTCAGGTGCCGAATCCGAACGAAAGCACGAAAGCACGAAGTGAGGTGCCTCCCACATT
>CBDUTA010000207.1:0-6691 GCA_965369785.1 uncultured bacterium | reverse complement strand
CGGTCCAGCAGGCGTCATTACAGTCCAGCGTGCTGTCACCGTCAGTGTCGGTATCGGGCACTCCGCAACCGCACACTCCTGCGGATGTTTTCAAGGGGTCGGTCCAGCAGGCGTCATTACAGTCCAGCGTGCTGTCACCGTCAGTGTCGGTATCAGCCACTCCGCAATCGCACACTCCCGGTTCTACTTTCAAGGGATCAGCCGAGCAGAGGTCGTTACAGTCCGGCGTGCCGTCACCGTCGGTGTCGGTATCAGCCACTCCGCAACCGCACACTCCGGCTTCTACTTTCAAGGGGTCGGCCGAGCAGAAGTCTTCGGCGTCGGGCACCCCGTCCCCATCGCTGTCTGCGCCTTCGCAGGGGCTGTCCACCTCGACGGTATAGTCGCCGAGGGAGCCGGTGTTGAAGGAGACCAGCATGAGGGTGTAGGTCTCTCCGGAGGTGAGGCCCCCGATGCAGACGTCGGTGTTGCGGTCGAAGGTGGTGTGGTCGTCCTGGGAGCAGCCCTGTTCGACCCAGAGGGTCTTGTCGCAGGCGACGTTGGAGTCGACCGAATAGATCGCGAAATCGGCGTCCCGGCCGGTCGAAGCGGTGGTTCGAATGCGGGCGGTATCGGCGGCTGCGGTGAACTCGAAGAAGATCGAGCCGACGTTTCCCCCGAACCAGCAGGAACCTTCCGGATCGTCCGGCTCGGTGACAGCCGCGGTATTGTCCGCGGAGGAAAAACCGCCGTTGGGAATAGTCAGCGCGGCCTCACAGGCGTCATTGACCGGGGGAGCGGCCTGGGCCGTAGCGCCAAAAGGCATCAGAGTCGCGAGCAGCAGAACGCCGATGTTGAGAATCGCTTTCGTCATGGACTGGCTACTATAAAAAGGCAGACAACAGGAGAACCGTGACCACCATCCCCAAAGGTCCCAGCATTCTCGCAGATCGTGCCCGGACCGCAGATGACCGTGTCACAGAACTCCTTAGTTGTCTCCACAGAAAAGAGGAAGATCCCCGTCGTATCGCACTCCCCTGACACCACGAAGCTGGAATGGGTGGGACTGGTCCGGGTGAACTCTCCCTTGCAGAAATCGATGTTGTCCAACTGCCCCTCGGAGCGCAGGAGCCGGAGCTTGAGCGTGCTGCCATCGTACTTTACGTACCCCTGGGGTTCGAACGACGCGGGACTCAACAGTTGACGTATCGAGTTGATGGTTTCGACCGTCACGGGACTGGCCAGTTGGCCCTCACCGCTGGTGCTGTTGGGAGATGCAGGGATGTTCACACAGTAGGTGTTTTCGTCGAGTTTGGCGCCCCCTTCCGCTATCAACAGCGTAGCGGCCGTGGAGGTGTCGCTGGTCGAAAACAAATCAGTCTGGCCTTGCTGGCCGATGCAGTCGAGCGTGCCATCCCAGGTTCCAATCACACTAGCGTCAGCGCGGGGAACCACTGCCGCCGCTGAGTGGATTGCAAATCTGAGTTGGCCGATTAGTGGGTCCTTAGGGAGCTTAGTGAAAGTGACTGGGTCATCCAACTGGGCTTCGAACGTACCCCTAACCCCAAACCTTGTGCTGAATATGTACGCGCCTTCGCCGAATAGGAGTTCGCTCGTGCCGGTGAGTGAAAACTCCGCGCCCACGTTTTCCGAAGTGGGATGTTCGAGGACGACCAGCTTTCCTGACCAGGACGAGAAGCACCCGTATGTTGAGGTTGTTTCGCAGAGGTCGGGACTGGGAATGGTGGGAACGCTGCACGATTCCTTGTCGCTCATGCGCACCTCAACACTGAAGGTGATGCCCTGGGCGACGTCGATCACCTCGCCCGAGAAGAGGGTAGAATCGCTGGGGGTGTTTTCTTGCAATGAGGCTGCGCCGGAGAAAAGACCTATAAAGGGAATGTCGGGGATGTTCATGACAAAACGGTCGGTAAAGAAGGGGATGCAGCTCGTTTCTGCGGTGTCAACAACCTCGTAGCTTGTGTCGGCCCAGGTGGCAGGGGCGGTAAGAAGGATGGGAAGCACGGCGGCGAACGCCAGGGCTCCGGTTCGACCCATCGCTTTTTTAAAGATAGTGTTCATGGCATCTCCATCAAAAATTACAGTAAACTTCCATGGCCTTACGCTCAGGCTAACTCCTGTCCGGCTTTACCGGAACCCGATTGACCGCTGACCTGCCCCCACGAGTGGTACCACCCTCTAATTAGAGCCGGGGTGAAGGTGACCTGCCCTAGGGAATCGGGCAGTCGTTTCTGGTTGGCTTTTCAAGCTTCCCAGCCCCAACCCTGAAGATGCGGGACGGCCCCGCAATACTTCAATCTTTCCCAACCGACTGGACTAGGAAGAAATAGGCACTGAACCGATAAACTTTCGGCAGTCTACACAAGAATAGGATCAAAAGTACAGGGTTTTCATGGAGTTATGTTACGGAAGTTCGGGTATAGACTCATAATACAATTGTTAAGTAACTATGAATTAAGGATATTTTATCGGCATGGCACCGAATGAGTTTCGACAGTAGTGGGGAGAAGTTTTTTATCCAATTCTTGTGTAGGCGCACAGGGAAAGTTTTCGGTTCTCTTATCAACCTTGGAATCTTCTGGAGACGGTAATGGGCACAGAGTTTTTTCAAGTGCTAGACGGTGAGTTGTGTCACATTTTTCCCTCATAGATTTCAGGTATTAACTTAAGAATGCGAAGTCATAGAGTCGAGCCGACGCCCCGCCGTGGATTTCGGATGCAACAGGGAATCCGACAGGCTTTCTTATTCCTGATACTGGCCCTTGTGGCCGCTTGTTCCAAGGCTTCGGGTAACGAAGCGGTAGCGGTAGACGAAAGCGACGCCCCGTTCGTGAATGAAGAGGTTGGGCAGGAAGAAGAAGAACTCGTTCCTTCGGCAGCAACCGAAAAGGCCAAGCCAACAGAGACACCGGTTCAAGACGATCCAAGGATAGTGGAATTGGCCGATCGAATCTTCGCCAAGATCTCCCAGTCAAGAGGTTTTAAGGTGGACCGCCCGGTTGCCAAGGTCTTTGTGAAGCGAAAGGAGATCGAGACTCAAGTGCTTCGAATAATCGATGCTCTCTATTCCCCAGGAGAACTCGACTCTGAAGGAAAGCTGTTCTTCAAACTGGGACTCATGCCCCAACAATTCGATTTTGCAGAGTTTCTTCGAAAAGCTTCGCTGTTGTCGACAATCAGCTGGTATGATCCGCAGACCCAGGTTTTGTACATTGCTGACTCGCTGGCGGATGAACAGGAGGAGGCCATCCTGTCGAGCCTTCTGCCCAACCTGGCTTACGCCTTCCAGGATCAGCACTTCGGTGTCAGCCTTGAAGACGCCAGGGTGGAAGGAAACCAGGATGCTTCGTCTGCCGGGTGGGCCGTTCTCAGCGGAGACGCCCTCACTGCCCAGTTCAACTACCGGCTTGGCTCCAGCGCCGCCAGTCGTGTGAAGGACCGCGATATTCGCCGCTTCTTTCGTTTCCTACTCGAGGAGCAAATGGCCGAGGATACCCCTCCAGCTATAATGGAGCTGGCTCTTTTTGAAGGGGTTGCTGGCTTCTCCTTTATGCAGTTTTACCTCAAGTGGAACGACTGGGAAAATACAGCCCGCCTCTACTCCGACCTTCCGCTTTCGACTGAACAGATCATGCATCCTGAAAAATATATTGGGTCGAGAGATGATCCCACGGAAGTGAAGGAACAGGCGCCTCCGGATGTTCTTTCCCCCTCCTGGAAACGAGTCTATTCCAACACCCTTGGTGAATTTAGGCTATATCTCCACTTAAAAGAGTTTATCAGTGAGCAGCAAGCCAAATGGGGCGCCCAAGGCTGGGACGGTGACCGCGTAGAGTTGTTCGAAAACCCAGATGGGAAACTGACCCTGGTTCTTCGTTCAGTGTGGGACTCTGAAAAAGAAGCCAACCAGTTTTTTAAGGCTTATGCCAAACTAATCCAGCAGAGGTATCCAGGTGCTCAACTCGTGCCTGGGGGCGGGAGTACGGGATCCGGAGAAAACAACCTGCAGTGGGTCAGCGAAAACAACCGCATCTTCTTGCGGCTTGACGGATCCCGAGTGGAGATCATTGAGGGCGAGGGAATCTGAATCAGATCATCGGACCACAGGATTCCGGGGACAAGGCCCACAATAATACAAGGGACAGAAGTTTTTAGAGGGGCCCTCGGATGCCGCCCGGCGGTCTCGACGGAGAGCCTGCGCCCCTCGTCAATCGAGATTTCAGGAGCCAGAGTCCTTTTGTGTGGTATGATGAAAACCTCCACTTCAGCCACAGGGTCTTCTGAACTGGTACCGAAAGAAATCAAGACCCCATTGAAACAGGACTCCGAAGTCGCTTAGAGAACGTTTCTAGGGGTTGGAAGACCTTCACCCGTTCCTAGTTTTCCCGGCCAAATAGTCGAGAGTCCGCTCGATTCGAGCAGACCGGGCAGCACCCGGTGATCCAGCGGAACCTTGTTCTTTGAGAAAATTCTCACGGGACCGCACCAGACGAGCTCGGGTCCATCAGTTAAGGAGTAATTGAATTGAGTTTTACACAGTTTTCGTTTGATCCCCGGATAGCCGACGCCATCAAGCAGATCGGCTATACCGTTCCCACTCCCATCCAGCAGCAGGGTATTCCCGTTGTTTTGGAGGGACGTGACATGCTGGGGTTGGCCCAGACCGGCACCGGAAAGACGGCATCCTTTCTCCTTCCCTTGCTGCAACGCTTGACGCTAGGCCGCAAGGGGCGGATCCGTGGTCTCATTCTGGCTCCCACCCGGGAACTTGCCGAACAGATTCACCAGACCACTGTTGATCTAGCCAAAGGTACTGGAGTCCGCAGCATCTCGATCTATGGGGGTGTTGGCAAGAACGCCCAGGTGGGGGCTCTCCGCAGGGGTGCTGAGATCGTGGTCGCTTGCCCGGGACGACTCCTTGACCACATTTCCGGGGGGACCATCAATCTCTCAGGAGTTGAGATGCTGGTTCTGGATGAGGCAGACCGAATGTGCGACATGGGATTCCTTCCGGAAATCCGGAGAATTCTCAAATTTCTTCCCGGACCCCGCCAGACCCTGTTCTTTTCCGCCACGATGCCGGCCGAGATACGGAGACTGGCGGATGGAATGCTCCGCGACCCGGTGACCGTGCAGATCGAGGCGAGTGTGCCGGCCAAGACCGTGTCCCACGCCTTCTATTTGGATTCCCAGGGTCACAAGTTCAAGCTGCTGTTGAGGCTTCTCCAGAAGGAAAATGCCGGGAGAGTGCTCATCTTCACCCGTACCAAACGACGTACCCGGAAGCTGGCTGCCGACTTGAAGGACCAGGGTTACCGGGTCTCGGGACTCCAGGGCAACATGGTCCAATCACAGCGCCGACGGGCCATCGACGGATTTCGCGATGGCCAATTCGACATTCTGGTGGCCACGGATGTGGCGGCCCGGGGCATCGACGTGTCGGAGATCTCGCACGTGATCAACTTTGATATGCCGGATTCCGTCGATGCCTATACCCATCGCATCGGCCGCACCGGCCGCGCCGAGCGAACAGGCGAGGCCTTGACCTTTGCCAACCATGACGACGAGCCATTGGTGCGCAAGATCGAGGAGGTGTTGAAAAAAAGTGGTCGAGCGCCGAATGTTTTGCAGAAGTCGACGAGTTCTGGGGACACACCCTTCGGGGGGCGTTCGAGACGGGACCGGCCTCGTAGTAATTTCGGGAAAACTCGCGGCAGGCGTCGTGCAGGAAGGTAGCCGGAGTCATTGCTGGGGCATTCAAAGGCCAGTATTTTTGCGATTCTTGTAAACCTGACCCACCCATTTTAGAAGCAGGAATGCCGGGGGACTGGCACCTCCTTTGACCTGCGGCCAGCACCGGCTGGCTTCAACATCAGGGAAGAAAGGTGTTGCCCCCCCCTTGGTTGGAATCTCATGACTCATTTGACCCCTTTTCTGCCCACCGATAGACTTACAAGCCGAAATGTAGAAGGGAAACGGTGAGGAATAACTTCATGAAGATGACAAAAAAATCGATTTCACCCCTGGCAATAATGGCTATCCTGTTGATTTCCAACGGGATGCTGTGGGCGCTTCAGGACCTCCCGGCTCCGGACGACGTGGCCGCTCCCCCGAAAGATGCGCAAAAATCAGACTCGGGATTGGCCTCCAAGGTGCTGGTCAAGGGTGCCGGAAGCGAGCATCCGACTGCCACCAGTACGGTCACCGTGCACTACACGGGCTGGACCACGGCCGGCAAAATGTTTGATAGTTCGGTGGTGCGCGGGCAAACGTCCACCTTTCCGCTCAACCGGGTGATCAAGGGTTGGACCGAGGGGCTGCAGTTGATGGTGGTGGGCGAGAAACGCCGGTTTTGGATTCCTGCCGACCTGGCCTATGGTGAGAACGGTCGAGTACCCGGCATGCTGGTTTTCGATATCGAGCTGTTCCAGTTCCAGTAGCCGGGACCGGCCAGGATTCAATCTGGACTCGTTACTTCTGCCAACGCATCATAGAAGAGGCATGCCCCATCGATGAGTTGGCGCAAGTCGGTCGTGTCACTCAAGATGTCGTCGACGCAAAAGATCAACTTGTGGTCGTGGATTCGTATGTCCTGAATCCGATTGCTGTCTTTCGTGACCCATCCCAGAATCGCCTGTTGTACGCGCTCAGAGAGCAGCGCACCCAGGGCGTCTTCATCATTGGTGTAGAT
>CBDUTA010000206.1:0-6755 GCA_965369785.1 uncultured bacterium | reverse complement strand
TATTTCTTATCCGACCTTCTGGGTATTCCAGACTTTCGCCGGTTCGTGGGGTTCTCCTGGCCGTCCCTTCCGACAGCACGAACGCACCGCGTCACGATCTGACGCCAGCAACCGCGCACAGCGCGCCGTCACGCCTTTGGCTCAGGCAGCTGGCGGGCCTTGACTTCCGATTCAAACCCAGCCTGTTTGTGTTTGCCGTCGCAAAAGGGCTTGTTGTCAGAGGCGCCACAACGGCAAAGCGAGATCACGCTACGGCCACGAAGGTCAAAAAGATTCCCTTCTGCATCCTGAATCACAAAATCTCCTGTAACACGCAGCGGTCCGTTATTTCGGCACAGAATTTCAGTATCTGGCATAAGAAATGCTCCTTTTATCTTTACTTAACAGGCAGATGTCCTTGAGCGATGAGAAATTCTTCTAAAGTTCCCACATGTTCCTTGAATTCGGCGAAACGATCGAGGCTGATGGTGAGACCCTTCCTGGTGGGTTTCCATTCGCCCTCGTCGTTTTCAAAATGGATTCGAATATCGGCGTAATTTTTTCCCTTATATTCACTCACACCAAAGAAGATCTTCTCATTCGGACCTTTTCCCATTTCCGTAACAGGCTCACTCATGGCGTTTTCTCCTGATCATTTTGGCCAAACATTCACTGTTTCGTGCATTTAGCAGACGTTACCACATTATGATCCCAGGCGGAATGGGCCCCGGTGATGACGGGTATGCTATAAGAGAAGAATATGAACCAACCGCTGGATTATCTGAAATCCTATAAGGAGAAGAGTCTGGATGTGATGCAGAGAATCTCTGAGGAGGAGGTGGCTCGGCTGATTAACCTCCTGTCCGATGCCCGTGAGGCAAATCGCCAGATCTTTCTTTGCGGAAACGGCGGTAGTGCTTCCACAGCCTCGCATTTCTCCAATGACCTGGGTAAAGGGGCTTCCTGGAATCGGGACGACCGATTTCGCGTGTTGGCTCTGACCGATAACGTTTCCTGGATTACGGCACTGGCCAACGACACAGATTACTCACAAATTTTCGTGGAACAGCTGAAAAACTATGCCATCCCCGATGATGTGCTGATCGCCTTCAGTGGCAGTGGCAATTCCCCTAATGTAGTGAAAGCTGTCCAGTGGGCCAATGAAAACTCGGTAGTAACGGTAGGCATCACGGGGCGCCCGGGGGGAAAGCTAGGAGAAATGGCACGCTATCCGATCTTTGTGGAATCCTCACACATGGGACACATCGAAGAAGGCCATTTTCTCATTCAGCATCTCGTGGGTTACTACTTTATGGAAACGGAGGAGTAGCCCGGGTTATGCATCATCCGGGCTAGTTTGAGCTTGACTTGCGCAATTCGTATCTCTTATGCTTTGAGTCGAATAGCGAGGAAATAATGAGCACTACAATCGAGGGAATACACAGGGTCAGACTCACCGATAGGAGCTTCTTCCCCGGCTTGCTCGGCCTCGTAATTATTGGCGACATTATTCTCTCCGGTTCTTTGCGGAGGGATTTTCCCATTACGGGTTAAACTCCCTAAGCTCCGCAAAGAACCTGAAATTTCCTATCCTCAAAAAACAGTGTTCTCAACGGAGCTAGTGAGAGTTATTTCGTGATCCTCGCTCGGGCAGAAATCGGCCGCGGAGCGAGAAACAGCAAGGGAGACTAAATGCGACAGGTTATTTCACTATTGGTTGAAAACACGACTGGGGTGTTGTCGCGCGTGGTGGGACTCTTTAGCCAGCGTGGTTACAACATTGAAAGCTTGAACGTGGCTCCAGCGCTGGAGGGAGCTTCTCGAATCACGCTGACCACAATCACTGACGAAGTAGGGACCGAACAGATCGTCAAACAACTCAGTAAACTGATTAATGTCGTTAAGGTAACGCCCTACGACTCGGCGGCCCATGTGCTCAGAGAGATGGCACTGGTGCGAGTCCAGGTCAACGAGAACAACAGGACTGAAGTCTTGGCCCTATCCGAGGTCTTTCGGGCTCGCGTGATCGACGTGAGACCCAGTAGTTATATCTTTGAAGTGACCGGACAAACCGAGAAGATCGACGCTTTTTTACAAAATGCCCAGGTTTATGGCGTCCGCGAGATTCACCGCACAGGTGAACTGACCCTGTCCCGGGGGAAAGCTGGAAAGAAGCAGAGTTCTTCGGCACAGGAGAGTCGGGAGCAGGTCAAGAATTCTGATCAGAAAACCCCATCCAAATCGGAGGTCAAGGCGAAACATGGATGAACTTCTCTATGTCAGCCGACGAACCCTCACCACTCTTTCCGACTAGGTGACTTATGAGCGAGAGCAAAAGAGTTTTCATCTATGACTGCACGTTGCGAGACGGCACTCAGGGAGAACGGATCTCACTGAGTGTTGAGGACAAGATCCACATTGCTCAGAAACTGGATGCTTTTGGTGTGGATTACATCGAAGGCGGCTGGCCAGGCTCTAACCAGACAGACGTGGAATTCTTCCTGCGTGCCCGTGAGTTATCCTGGACGACCAGCAAAATAGTAGCCTTCGGAAGCACTCGCCACCATAAGTATTCGGTGGAGGAGGATCCCAATATTGCCGCCCTGCTCGCGGCCGATACTCCAGTGGTGACCCTGGTCGGTAAAAGCTGGGACTTTCACGTGGAGCGTGCTCTGGGAACCACTCTGGAGGAAAACCTGCGCATGGTCCAGGACAGCGTGGCTTACCTGAAGAACAAGGACAAAGAGGTTGTCTTTGACGCCGAACACTTCTTTGACGGACATGCGGCCAACCCTCGCTATGCCAAGTCGGTTATTCGAACAGCCCGCGAGGCAGGTGCCGACTGGGTGGTCCTGTGTGACACCAATGGAGGAACCCTTCCCTCCAGCATTGAGTCGCTAGCCCACCAGTTAAGCCCGGAATTTCCCTTCCTGGGTATCCATACCCACAATGACTGCGAGATGGGTGTGGCCAATACCATCGCCGCCGTCCAGGCTGGAGCCCGTATGGTTCAGGGAACTATCAACGGATATGGGGAACGTGCTGGAAACGCCAATCTCTGTTCCGTAATCCCTGCGTTGGAGTTGAAGCTGGGTAAAGAAACGATCGGACCGGAAAAGCTCAAAGGCCTCACTTCCCTTGCCTACTTTGTGAGTGAAACCGCTAATATGGTGGTGCCCAACAATCTTCCCTTTGTCGGCAAGAGTTCCTTCGCCCACAAAGGAGGAATCCATGTGAGCGGTATCAACAAGGACCCAAAAACCTATGAGCACATGGATCCGAATGCTGTGGGAAACACCCGGCGCGTCCTGATTTCGGATTTGTCGGGAAAAAGCAATTTGCTTTACAAGGTTAGAGAATTCGGAGATTTGGATGAGAAAGATATCGATTTGACCGCACTTCTGGAGCACATCAAGAAACTCGAATACAACGGGTACCAGTTTGAAGGCGCCGATGGCAGCCTGAAGCTCCTTTTTCGCAAGTTTGGAAAGGATCAGAATCAACCCTTTGAGTTTAAAGGTTTTCGGGTACTGGTCGACCAGAATCACGCGGGCCAGTTTGTGAGCGAAGCTACGGTCAAGATCAGTGTCGGCGGCGTCGAGGAGCATGTTGCTTCAGATGGCAGCGGACCCGTGCACGCCCTGGACTGCGCCATTAAAAAGGCGCTGGCGCGCTTCTTCCCCGAGATAGAGGAGATCCGCCTCATCGACTACAAAGTACGTGTGTTGGACGCTCAGAGCGGAACAGCAGCCAAGGTACGTGTACTGATCGAGTCCACCGATGGTCACCGAAGCTGGACCAGCCTGGGCGTCTCTTCAAACGTCATGGAGGCCAGCTGGCAAGCCATCATCGACAGCGTACTCTACAAACTGGTCTTCCCCTCAAACGGCGAAAAAGACCCGAGCGCGCTTCCCGAAGAGAAAGAAAAAATAAAGCAATAGGAAACGTCAACCGTCAGTTGTCAGTCTCTCACTGGCTCAATTTCCTGATCTTCTTCGCCATCTCCCTCACCCGGTACAGGTGAATCAACATGTTCTCCCCCTTCAGGTCGTCCAGTCGAATGACGCTCTCGGCTCGGAAAAAATATTCGGTAATTCTCTGCTCCGCTTTGCCAATCTGCGCGCCTATGAATTGAGTTTCCTTTACATAGAGGGCGTCCGATCCCTGAGGCTCGACAGGCGTGAGATCACCTTTGTCCTTCAGAGCTGTCAACACGTACCGAAGCAGGTTCCAAAGATCCTCGGCCTCGTCCTGAACTCCCTTGAAAGCGTTTTTCCACTGAACTCGGGCCTGTCCGATGGCCTGAGCTGAAGAGCCCTGAAGGATCGTGTCCTGGGCCTGCTCGACCTGGACGAAATGGTTGTTTAAAAGAGCCAGTGTTTCACGCAGTTCCTCCAGGTAGTGGTCAATTCGACCATCGATGTAGTCGTCCACGAAGGGGTCACGACCTCCCCTACGAGTACCAAACGACCTCATATTTGCAAACTGGCGGCCAAAGTAAGCTCTGAGAATGGGATTCTGGCGGGCTGGAGGGAGCTCTTCCGCTTCCTCTTCCTGAGCACTCGGAGAGAAGCTCAAAGAACCAGCAAAGCAAAGATACAGACAGCAAGCAGCAATCGATAGACGACGAAGGGAAGGTAGGTGCGAGTTTGAAGATATCGAAGAAGATACTTGATGCATAAAAAGCCGCTGACAAAGGAAAATATTACACCAACAAGGAGAGTTAAAAAAGAGCCGCTCTCATTGCTCGGAGACCACCACAGCAGATAAAGGCGAGAAAGCGTGGCCAAGGCGATCACCGGTGTCCCCAGCAAAAAAGAAAATCGGGCAGCGTCGGCCCTGTTCAGCCCCAGCATCAAAATCACTGTGATGGTCACACCAGAGCGACTGACTCCGGGGATCAGTGCCAGAGACTGTGCCAGACCTACAATCAGGCCATCCCGAAGACGGATGCTCTCCAGGCCGCGCGATTGGGATCCTCGATGATCCGCCCACCCCAGAAGTAGACCGAACAGGGGAAGAGTGAGCGCCGTAACTCCAGGGGTACGCAGGTGATCCTCAATGACGCCTTGAAACAGACCTCCAACCAGAATAGCCGGCAACGTGCCCACCACGAGCGCCCCCAGGAGACCGGATTGCGGGGCCACTGATGGCTTCATCAAAAACCTTAAACACTGCCTTCCAATATCCTTCCAATACTCCCGAAAATAAATCACTAAAGCCAGTACTGTTCCCCCATGCACCACGACGTCGAAGGTCAGTCCCATGGCCTTCCAACCCACCAACCAGGGAAGCAAAATGAGGTGAGCAGAGCTGCTGATGGGAAGAAATTCGGTTATCCCCTGGAGGACGCCCAGAAAAAGAGCCTGTATGGAGTCATTCATAGGGTTCGGTTCCTAGGCCAATATTATGCATGAATTTCCCGCTGCAGTGACAAGAACCTCCGCATCATCCGGGCTAAGGGCCGAATTTTGCCAGGGAGGAGTCAAGATTTGCCATGCTATACTTCAAATTTGTCGGCCAGACTTCACACTTTGACTCATGACTCAAGAAACGATTCTCATCCTTGATTTTGGATCTCAGTACACTCAGCTGATCGCCCGCTGCATTCGGGAGGCTGGAGTGTACTCGCTCATCCTGCCCTTTAACACCTCCTGGAAAGAAATAGAGGCCCTTGATCCCAAAGGGATCGTACTCTCGGGAGGACCCGAGTCGGTGTTCGCCGAAGGGGCACCCCATCCCGATGAGGCACTCTACGAATTTCCAGGGCCCCTGCTGGGTATCTGCTATGGAATGCAGCTCATGGCCCACCATTACGGAGGTCAGGTGGCTCCTTCGCAGAACCGAGAATATGGCAAGGCCAGACTCCAACTCGTTGACGGGAGCCCCCTTTTTCAAGGCCTACCCAAAGAAACCGAGGTGTGGATGAGCCACGGAGATCGGATTGAAACTCTTCCACCCGATTTTATTGCCATAGGACGAAGCGAGAATGCCCTTGCCGGCATGGCCCACGAGGGTCGAAAGATCTATGGTCTTCAGTTTCACCCTGAAGTCGTTCATACCCCTTGCGGGAAACAGCTCTTGGAGAACTTTCTGCTTGAAATCTGCAAATGCCGAGCAGATTGGACGATGTCCTCCTTTGCAGAAAGGGCAATCACCGAGATTACCGCCCAAATCGGTCAGTCGCAGGCAGTTTGCGGCCTTTCAGGCGGGGTCGATTCAACGGTGGCAGCGACCCTGGTTGATCGTGCAATCGGTGATCGGCTCACCTGCATCTTTGTCGACAATGGCTTACTCAGGAAGAATGAATTTGAGGAAGTGATCCAGGAATTTCAGGAGAAGCTCTCTTTGAATGTCGTGGGTATCGACGCCGGCCGTGAATTCCTGGAACCTCTGGCCGGTGTCGAAGACCCTGAGCTGAAACGAAAGATTATTGGGGAGCAGTTCATCCGCGTGTTCGAACGAGAAGCCAAGAAGTTGGGGGGGGTTCGATTTCTTGTTCAGGGCACCCTCTATCCGGATGTGATCGAATCAGTCTCTGTCCTAGGACCCTCTGTTACCATCAAGAGCCATCACAATGTGGGGGGACTGCCCGAGAAAATGGATCTCTCGCTGATTGAGCCTTTGAGACATTTGTTCAAGGATGAAGTGCGCCACGTTGGCAAGGAGTTGGGACTTCCGGAAAGCCTGATTCAGCGGCAGCCCTTCCCCGGGCCTGGTTTGTCTGTGCGCATTATCGGAGAGGTCACGGAAGCTCGTCTCTAAACGCTGAGAGA
>CBDUTA010000205.1:0-6765 GCA_965369785.1 uncultured bacterium | reverse complement strand
CACTGACGTGCGCCCAATAAGTCGTTGATAAAACAGGGCTCTTGGGCGCCCGTCAGTGCGCCCCTACAGGACTCAATCAAGATCAAGTGGAGTTTTGCGACACCCTTTTTGGCCCGCTTAGCTCTAAGGAGAAAAACTTGTCAGAAGTGAAACAGCGTACTGCTCCACTGGAAATGGACCCTGAAGAATTCCGTGAGTTGGGGCACAACCTGATCAACCAGATTGCTGATTTTCTTGCCTCGCTTCGGGAACTTCCCGTGACGCCGGGAGAGTCTTCTCTGCAAGTGCGCCAGGCCATGGGTGCTTCAGATTTCCTTCCCGATCAGGGTTCCGAACCTGGACCCCTCCTGGATCAGACTGCCCATCTGTTGTTCGACCATTCTCTTTTCAATGGCCATCCCCGCTTCTGGGGCTACATCACTTCGTCTGCTGCGCCCATCGGCATGCTGGGTGATTTGTTGGCAGCCGCCGTGAACCCCAATGTAGGTGCCTGGAAGCTTGCCCCTGTGGCCACCGAAATTGAGGCCCAAACCGTGCGCTGGATTGCTGAACTGATTGGATACCCCGCGGATTGTGGAGGACTGTTGGTCAGTGGTGGAAACATGGCCAACTTCATTTGTTTCCTGGCGGCTCGCACGGCTCAAGCCGGCTGGGACGTCCGCAAGGTGGGGCTGCGTGATGACACAGGCCGCCAATTCCGGGCCTACGCATCGAGGGAAACTCACACCTGGATACAAAAGGCGATGGACTTGTCGGGCTTGGGGACCGATTCCATACGTTGGATATCTACCGATGAGAGGCAGCGCCTGGATCTTACCTTGCTGCGCCGGCGAATCGAGGAAGATCTGGAGCAGGGGGATCAGCCCTTTCTGGTTGTGGGTACGGCCGGTTCGGTGAGCACCGGTGCCATTGATCCGTTACCTGAGTTGGCGGCCATCTGCCGAGAGTATGAGCTGTGGTTCCATGTGGACGGTGCCTATGGTGCGTTTGCCGCTCTGTTGCCGGATCTCTCCTCTGATTTGAGCGGTTTGACTGAAGCCGATTCGATCGCCCTCGATCCTCATAAGTGGCTTTATGCACCGCTTGAGGCAGGGTGTGTGATGGTGCGCGATTCGAAGGGTTTGGAGGAGACATTTTCTTATCATCCGTCCTACTATCACTTCGACAAAGAAGCGATCAATTACTTTGATTTAGGCTTGCAGAATTCACGCGGCTTTCGAGCCTTAAAGGTGTGGCTGGCTCTGAAACAGGTAGGACGTTCCGGCTATGCTCGTATGATTGCTGATGATATTCGTTTAGCCCAGGAGCTATACCTGCGGGTGAAGGACCATACGGACTTGGAAGCCCTCACCCAGAGCTTGAGCATCACAACCTTCCGTTATGTTCCCCCTGATCTTGTCACGCAAGTTGGTTCCCAGAAGGTGGAGGTCTATCTCAACCAGTTGAATCAGGAGGTGTTGACCCGTTTGGAAGCAGGTGGCGAGGTCTTTCTCTCCAACGCCATGTTGGACGGGAAATTCGCTCTGCGGGTATGCATCGTCAATTTCCGCACCTCTCTGGAGGATATCGAGGCCCTTCCTTCCATTGTGACTCGCCTGGGCCGGCAAGTAGATACCACTCTCAGACCAGAAGAACTGGGTGGTTAAGCCCGGATTATGCCTAGGTTCTCGTCACGAAGCGGCGTAGGGGCGAGGCGGTGGCACCTGCTCCTGGTAAAACGCAGTCAGAGCCGTGGGCTTTAGCCCACGGGCCACACAAGTCGAGAGGGGCTGGGAACGGCCCGCAGGCTAAAGCCTGCGGCTCTGACAGAGTAGCGGGGAGCACTCACAGCCTTCCTGGGTAGAAGTTTTTCATCTAGGAGGTGCCTCCCACATTCCAGACAGAGGGTCTCTGCCCCCGCCCTATCCCTGAAGCTCCTCCCGTTCGTGGTGAGCAACATAGTTCGGGCTAAGACTATGTCGGGGGATGTTCCTAAAATGCATAAGAAGAGGAAGTTTGCCTCCAAGTCAGAGTAGGCGTGCAGTTTTGAGATCCGAAGGCCACAGGGAAGTTGTGAAAAGACCGTGGGAGGTCATAGACCAGGAGATCTTTCCCTATCTCACGGTTGAGAGATTGTTTGAAGATCTTCGAGCGTTGAGATCCTACGGCCGGTTTTGGCATGCTTCCTGCCCCATTCACGAAGACCACCAAGGTGCCTTTTCGATCGACCCCCAGAGACTGGAATGGAGTTGTTCTCTGGGGTGTGGTGGTGGAGGCCCGATCCAGTACCTGCAGAAAGTCCGGGGGCTGTCCTGGATGGGGGCTGCCCGACAACTGGCTCATCTGGCCGGAGTGGACCCCGCTGTCCTGGATCCCTGGCAGGGACACTGGACCGAAGAAGACTTTATCCTGCACGATCAGTTAGAAAGCCGCTCCAGCCTGCTGGGACTCTTTATGACCTATACCCAGTCGTTCTTTCGGTCGCAGGCCGGTCAGACCGTCCGGGCTTATCTCGTCAACCGACAGGGTTTTCCTGAGGAAAAACTTGCCGAGCTGGATCTTGGACTGTACACCGCCCCGGAAGACGTTTGGCACTGCCTGAAGAAAACGGGCCGCGATCTGGAGGAGGTCCGTTCCTGGGGTTTGTTTGAGCCGAAGTGGAGCGGTCGCGTTATCGGGTGCTGGAGAGACGCTCAGGGTCGATGCGTGAATATCTGGGGTTGGCAGCCCAAGGAAACATCCACCGGCCAGGCCAGTAGGGAGGGATGTGCCCTTTTCGAACAAGGCGATGCTTTAGCCGGGAAAAGTGTCCCTTTCAATCTGGACGCTGCTGCCCGCTTGGACAAAACGAATTTACTGTTGCTGGAGGGCCCAATCAAAGCCCTCTTGATCCAGTCCTTAGGTCTTGAAGACCCCTTTCCCGTGGCGGCAGGCGGAGATCTGAACAGCCAGCAGATTGAGTCTATGCAGGAGCACCTTCGCTTTGGGGGCAAGCTGACTCTTTGTTGGGACTATGATCCGGATACCCAGGGCAGCAAGAAGGACAAAGCCTTCACCACCCTAAAACGATTGAAGAAAGCCAACTTCCCCGTGTATGTCGTCGATCCGACCTTGATGGCAGATCCGAGTAGACCAAAGGAAGAGGTAACTGTCAGTGACTTTATCCGAAGACAGGGAGGAGGTCAGAAAGGACTTCGAGCCTTGCAGGAGCTTTTGGAGAATCCGGAGAAGTACGAAGCTCAGATTATTGTCCAGGAATCAGATTCGGAAAACCAGAGTTGGGATTGGCCAGGGGTCTTTGATGTTTTTCACAGCCTTTCCACCCGAAAACGAGCAAAAGGAGGGGAAGACGAGATCGTTTTCGACAATCTCCCCGTATTGGAGCCCTTTTTCAGGGCCGCTGAAGAGCTGGGACGCCGTGTGGCCAAAGGATTTCTAAGGGGGCTTCCCAAGGGTCTGGCCAACGGATTTTCGGCCGAGACCCTCACCACGTTGCAACTGACCTCGTATTCCAACGGAGATGTGTCCGGTCTTCCGGCTCCGATTTCGATTCCACCCACTTTCTCTGTGGGTCGACTGGAACAGGAAACGCGCGTTGCCCCATTGGTCCAACCTTCAGGTTGGAGGGCCGTGGACAGTCTGGAAGTGCGTTTCAACCCGGGAGAGCTAGCCGTTTTGGGGGGGCGGACAGGGCACGGAAAAACTTCGATGCTCCTGGGTCTGCTGCTTCAGTGGCTTGGCCAATCCAGTGAAGAGGGGACGGAAAAACTTTACCTCTTCTATTCTATGGAGGAACCGGAAGTCCGTATCTATCACCGCCTTCTCAGTCTGTTAACGGCCAGAAATGGAAAAGGTTGGACGATTCATCAAGTCGAGGACTATCTCAAAGAGAAAGAGAAGCGGCCCGCTGAACATGGGTCGCTTGATCCAGAAGTCCTGGAGGCTGCGGAGAGACGCCTCTGCGGTTGGGAAAGGTGTCTTCAGATTCTCTATCAGCCGACCTGGACGATTACAGAGTTGGAGGCCTATGCCCGGAATTTAGCCGAGGACCGTACCATGGGGGCAATCCTTGTTGATCATTTGCAGCACATTCCACCCCCAAGGGGAACGCGTGGCCGCAGGGATGTTGAGATTTCCACCGTCGCTCATCGCCTGAAGACTTTAGCGGTTGACCTGTCCTGTCCCCTCGTCACAACGGCTCAAATCAGTCGACAGCCCGTTCAGCGAGCCGGTAAGATTCCTCGAAACAAGCCCCTTGGGGATGCCCATGTGCTGGGAGCCATCAAAATGCGCCGTCCTCAGCTCCAACACCTGAGGGAAGGTGGGATTGAGCAAGAGGCGGACCTGGTCCTGGGATTGCTGAATTACGCTGCCGACTACCAGGCTGAGGTCGGAGAAGCAGGCCCCTTCACGAGCATGACACCTTTCGAAGTGGGAACGCTCAAGAACCGGTATGGGCCTGTAGGTTCCTGGGCTTCACTTGTATTCGAAGGGCGATTTGGTTTTTTGCAAGACCTCAATGGTGTAGCCTCAGAGTAGGAGCTGTTCTCCTTAATTGTCAGGATGGCTTGTTCCATTTGTGGACTTGAGTCACTATAGTAAAGAACTTAAGGCATCATTATGAACGAAAAAGAGAAACGCATAGCAACTCGGCTTGAGGTGCCCTTCGCGGGAATCATGACTTTTGAAGCGCCAGGAGAAGGGCTAAAGGTCCTTGAGGTGGTGGCTAAAGAGGCCAGCGAAGATGGTGCTTATTTGTGGGCGGATGTTTCCCCAGTCTGTCCTGAGGTGGGTGACAAGATAGGACTCAACTTGCGCTGTACCTCTGAACGCAGGAAGCTCAGAATCTCGTTTGAGGCAACGGGTACAGTCGTACGGGTGGATGAGCCCGAAAATAAGAGACAGGGATTGGCCGTCGAGTTCGAGGCAATCTCTGATTCGTGATCTGCCTGGCATAATCGGGGAATGAACACAAGAAAAAAAAGCCCCGTTGCTTTCTTGGGTACGGGACTCATGGGTCTACCCATGGCCCAAAGGCTCCTGGCCCAGGACTATCCTCTTTCAGCCTACAATCGCACACAGGAGAAATCTCAGAGCCTGAAAACCTTTGGAGCAAGGATTGCCCAAACTCCCCTGGAGGCCATCCGCGATGCCGACTGTGTGGTTCTGATGCTGGCCCATATGCCGGCAATCCGAGAGGTGCTGTTGTCCGAGGAAACGCGCTCCCAGTTGTCGGGACGCACGGTGATTCAGATGGGAACCATCGGGCCCTCCGAGAGCCGGCAGGTGGAGCAGGAGGTCAAGGCCGCCGGGGGTGATTATTTCGAGGCTCCTGTGCTGGGAAGTATCCCCCAGGCCCAGGAGGGGAGTTTGATCATCATGGTGGGTGCCTCTGCGAAGCAGTTTGAAGATGGGGTAGAGTTGTTGAAATGTTTTGGCCCCGAGCCTCTTCTGATTGGGCCGGTCGGAAAGGCAGCCGCTCTCAAGCTTGCTCTCAATCAGCTGATCGCGTCGCTGACGGCGAGCTTCGCCCTCAGCTTGGGCATGGTTCAGAGGGAGGAGATCCCGGTTGAGACTTTCATGCAGATTCTCCGCGGCAGCGCCCTTTATACACCCACCTTTGACAAGAAACTTTCTCGTATGCTGAAAAGGGACTATGAAGATCCGAACTTTCCAGCCCGCCATCTCTTGAAGGACGTCGATCTGATTCTTGCAACAGCGGCCCAGCTCGAGCTGGACACATCGAGTCTGATGGGAACACGCGTGCTGCTGGAGAAGGCGCTCAGGCAGGGTTGGGCCGACGGAGATTATTCAGCGCTCTTTGAGGCTATCCTGTCTACCCCTACGGAAATTCCAAATCTTGAATCCTAAATCCCAAAACGCTTGCTACCCTTGACTGTCCTGGGTCCGGGGAGTAAGTTCAGGATCATCGAGCCCGGATAATCCATAGGTTCTCGTCGGAGGAACAACCATGAAGACCAAAGCGAGTGATTCCACACAAGTTCAAGGTGCGGTCCAGGATTACCTGAAGGGGAACATCGGCCGACGTGCCTTTCTCCGTCGCCTGAGCACCTTCGGGTTTTCAGCCACGGCAGCAGGTCAGTACTGGAAACTGCTGGCAGCTCCTGCCTCTTCTGCTCAGGACAGGGATGTCCAGGGTGCCAGCGGCACAGTCGATATCTTGATCCGAGGTGCCCATCTCATCACCATGAACGATGAGCGGCACGTCTACACCAGCGGATATCTGGCCATCAAGGATGGAAAAATCGTAGGCGTGGGCCAGGACCAGGATTGTCCCTTTCAGGGCAGCGAGACCATAAACGCTTCAGGGTTTGTAGTCATGCCCGGCTTGATCAATGCACACAATCACCTGGTTCAGGTTGCCAGCCGAGGCCGGGGTGATGATCCACCTTCTTCAGTCCGGACCCCCAGCCGGCAGGACATGAAGGCACGCATGAGATCCCTGGTACAAGGCATGGTCCTGGACAGTGTCCATTGGGATGAGAAGCGCACCTACGACATGGTGCGTCTGCACTTGCTAGCCCTGCTTAAGGGGGGCACTATCGCCACTCATGACCAGCACTTCACCAATCTCAACAAGGAATCCATCGACGGTTCGTTACGTGCCATCGATGAGTCGGGGATGCGAGCTTTCGTGGCACGCGGCACCGTCAATCACCCCGACGTTGTCCCCGAGGAGGCGCGAGAGGACCCCGAAGTCGGACTCCAGGAAGTGAAGCGATTACGCGCCCGCTGGAACTCTTCACGCATTAACGTGGTGCCCAG
>CBDUTA010000204.1:0-6782 GCA_965369785.1 uncultured bacterium | reverse complement strand
GATGATAGCACAAGGAAAGAGGAGACAGGAGGAGGGGAAAAAGCGGAAAACAGATCTGCTAAAATCCCAAATCCTAAATCTCAAATTCCAAACAAATCCTAAATTCCAAATTCCAAATCACAAACAGATGAAGAAGTTAAGAGTTTCAATCTAAACCTCCTCACAGACTGTTCTGGAGAATCTTTAGGCTGGGTTTAGTGCTTTGAATTTGAAATTTGGAATTTGTTTGGAATTTGGAATTTGGAATTTTGAATTTCCGGCCGGAGGCCGGTAATTTAGGATTTCAGCGGGTCTACAGACCCGCTTGTTAGGTTCCCTCGGCCCAGGAGGCCAGGTAGGTTTCCTGCTCATCGGTCAGCTCATCGATCTGAACGTCCATGGCAGAGAGCTTCAGACGGGCAATCTCCTGATCGATCTCACGGGGGACGACATACACTTGAGGTTTCAGCTCCTCATGGTGTTTCACCAGATACTCGGCCGCCAGTGCCTGGTTGGCAAAGGACATATCCATCACCGATGCGGGATGCCCTTCGGCAGCCGCCAAGTTAATGAGACGGCCCTCCCCCAGGAGATAGATGCGTCGCCCGTCGGGCATAAGATATTCCTCGAGGAACTCTCGAACCGTTCGCTTCTGTTTACTCAGGGCTTCCAGACCGGGGATATCGAGTTCGACGTTGAAATGCCCGGAGTTGGCCACCACGGCACCGTCGAGCATGACCTCGAAGTGCTCCTTACGAATGACATTCTTGTTGCCGGTCAGGGTGACGAAGATCTTTCCGACCTTGGCAGCCTCGCCAATAGGCATCACCTGGAATCCATCCATGATCGCTTCCAGGGCTCTGACCGCTTCCACTTCGCACACCACAACGTGGGACCCCATTCCTCGGGCTCGCATGGCCACCCCTCGTCCGCACCAGCCATAACCCACCACCACAAAGCGGGTACCGGCCAAGAGCAGATTGGTGGCTCGAGTGATTCCATCCAGCGTGGACTGCCCCGTCCCGTATCGATTGTCAAAAAGATGCTTGGTATCGGCATCGTTCACCGAAATCACTGGAAAGCGCAAAACCTTATCTTCGGCCATACTGCGCAAGCGAATGATCCCCGTGGTCGTCTCCTCCGTGCTCCCTATAATGCCCGGAATGAGTTCCTTTTTATCCGCCAAAATTGCGCTCACCAGATCGGCACCGTCATCCATGGTGATCTGGGGTCCCGTCTCCAGTGCGGAGTGAAGGTGGGAGTAATAAGTGTCATTGTCTTCCCCCTTGATGGCAAAGACGGGGATTTCAAAATCCTTCACCAGCGAAGCTGCCGTGTCATCCTGAGTGCTTAAGGGATTGGAGGCACAGATTCGCAGTTCGGCACCCCCAGCCTTGAGAGTGCGGGCCAGATTAGCGGTCTCGGTCGTCACATGAAGGCAGGCAGCGACGCGAATTCCCTTCAGAGGCTTTTCCTTTTCAAACCGTTCCCGAATCAGTCGCAGAACAGGCATCGACTGGTCTGCCCATTCAATCCGGTCCAATCCTTTTTGAGCCAGAGAAGGATCTTTAATATCGAAATCCATGGATTTCTCTCCTTTAAAAGTTGCAGTATAAGCCCGGACTATGCATAAATTTTTTACTGTGGCGTCGAAACCATCCGCCCTGACTGTGTTGCGCTCGCTCATGCCCCTCGCCGTACCGTACAGTACGCCTGCGGTGCCCTCGGTCGCGCGCCTGGTCAGGACGGCGTTTTCGACGCCTCGCTACGAAAACCTATGCATAATCCGGGCTAGTTGTTCTGAATGATGCTTGTGCAGCTAACCGATGACCTGTTTGGCATCCATCTCCGAGACACCAGCTTCACGACGCAAAAGGTCGGCCTGGTCGGTGAGCTCCCAGGGAAAACCTTCGTCTTCTCTCCCAAAGTGACCATAGGCTGCGGTTTTTCGGAAAATCGGCCGCCTCAAATCGAGTGTGTCGATGATTTTTTGAGGAGTCAGTGCGAAATGAGATCGGATCAGCTCTTCTATGGTTTCTTCGCTCAACCGCTCGGTACCGAAGGTGTCCACCAGGAGGGAGACGGGTTCGGCAACCCCAATGGCATAGGCCAGCTGAATCTCCATCCGTTTGGCCAAACCTGCAGCCACACAATTCTTAGCAATGTAACGAGCCATGTAGGAAGCCGACCGGTCGACCTTAGAGGGATCCTTACCTGAAAAAGCCCCTCCTCCATGGCTACCTACACCACCATAGGTATCGACAATGATTTTGCGTCCCGTCACACCACAGTCTCCCTGAGGCCCACCGGTTACGAAACGGCCGGTAGGATTGATGTGAAACTTGGTGTCCCTGTCGAGTAATTCTTCGGGAATGACGGGCTTGATCACTTTGTCCTGGATGGCCTCTGCAATCTCATCATTGTTGACACTGGAGCTGTGCTGGGCGGCAATGACGACGGCATCCACCCGAACCGGTTTGTCTCCGTCGTATTCTACCGTGACCTGGGATTTACCATCGGGCCGAAGCCAATCAATGATCCCCTGCTTTCGACACTGGGCCAGCCGCATGACCAATTGATGAGCCAAAACGATGGGCATGGGCATAAGTTGAGGAGTTTCCGAGCAGGCATAGCCAAACATTAATCCCTGATCACCCGCACCGCCGGTATCCACTCCCTGAGCAATATCGGAGGATTGCCGGTCAATGGAACTGATGACTCCACAGGTCTCGCAATCGAATCCGTACTTGGCCCGCGTATATCCCACATCACGAATGACTTCTCTGGCCACCGCAGGAAAATCCACATAGCCTTTGGTGGTGATCTCTCCGGCGATGATGACCAGGCCGGTCGTCACCAGGGTCTCGCAGGCCACCCGCCCATGCGGTTCCTGCTCCAGGACCTCATCCAAAACGGCGTCCGAGATCTGATCGGCGATTTTATCGGGATGCCCTTCGGTTACTGACTCCGACGTAAATAAATGTCTACCCTTTCTTGACATCAATACCCCCTGGGAGAAGAACTTGTTTCGTTCGTAGGGGAAAAACCTAACATAGGACCTTCTGGGGTGTCAATGCGCGCGGAGCGCTCTGCAGTGCTGCTGCACTGCCGTGCTTTCGTGCTTTCGTGCTTTCGTGCCGTCGTGCTGTCGGAACCGGGCTTTGCGCGCGTTCCAGGTTCCAGTTTTGAATTTTGAATTTTGAATTTGTTTGAGATTTTGAATTTTGAATTTTGAATTTCCGCTGACGCGCTGAAAGCGCGTCAGCGGTCAGCTTTTCCAGGTGGCGAACTTCTCGAGCCTCAAGTAGCGCTCCACCTCTTTGGGGGCGAGCAGCAGAAGAAGCAGGGCCTTCTGGACGTGAAGCCGATTCTCTGCCTGTTCGTAGACCAGGGATTGGGAGGAGTCCATGACCGAATCGGTGACTTCCTGGTTGCGATGGGCAGGAAGACAGTGCATGAAATAGGCATCCTTCCCGGTTGAGGCCATCAGTTCCGGGGTCACCTGGAAGCTCTGCAGGACTCGAACCCGCTCCCGAGTTTCCTCTTCCTGCCCCATACTCACCCAAGTGTCGGTGTAGACCGCATCCGCTCCCTGCAGGCCGTCCACAGATTCGGTCCAGCGGTAGGAGGCCGTGGAGGTGGTAGAAAGACTCTCGAAATCCTGGGCAGCTTCCGAGTAAGGTGGATGAGAGCCGGGAGTGACGGTTACCATGGACATGCCGGACAGGGCGGCAGCATGAATGAGGGAGGTGCAGACGTTGTTTCCATCCCCAATAAAGGCAAGCGTCTTCCCTTGTACATCTCCCCACTTCTCCTGCAGCGTGAAGAGATCGGCAAATGCCTGGCAGGGGTGTTCCGCATCACTAAGACCATTGACAACCGGTATGGAGGCATGCTCGGCCAGTTGGACCGCCGCCTCATGAGAAAAGGTTCGGGTCACAATGCAATCAAACCATCTCTCCAGATTGCGGGCCACATCGATGAGTGCTTCACGCCCATCCAGTCGGGACTCCTTATAGTCCAGGAAAACGGCATCACCACCCAGCTGTTTCATTCCCAACTCGAAGGTGAGACGGGTCCGCAGTGAAGACTTCTCAAAAACCAGCACCGAGCTCTTGCCCCCCAACATCTGGCGGAAATAGGAGGGCCGCTGTTTGACCTCGGCACTCACATGAAGCAGCTGCTTCCATAAATCCACGCTGAGATCTTTCAGGGAGAGAAAGTCTTTCATGAGAGATTTCCGATCCATTCCTTCCAATGAACAATCTGCTGCTCAATAGAGACCCGTCCCGAACTCCCTTTGTGCCAGCGTCGCCTCAGAAAGCTCTCCTGCTTGAGGACTTCGCTCACTTCGGGGCCGCAGTCGGGAAGCAGTTCCTGAAGCTTCTCCAAAGACAATTCTTCCAGGGTCAGCTCTTTTTCCAGGCAATAGGCCACCAACTTTCCTACCCTCTCATGGGCTGCTCGAAAGGGAGTGCCTCGGGTCACCAGGTACTCCGCCAAATCGGTGGCCATAAGAAAACCCTGCTGCAGAGCACCCTGGACCCGCGCGGTGTCGACTTGAAAGCCGGAAATCACCAGAGGAATCACCCCCAAAGTACCGCCAACCTCGTCAACAGCGCTAAAAAGGTGTTCCTTATCCTGTTGAAGGTCTCGATGGTAGGAAGTGGGAAGGCCCTTGAGCAATATAGCCATGGCCGAAGCATGGCCCAACACGGAGGCCGTTTTGCCACGTGCCAATTCCAGCACATCCAGATTCTTCTTCTGGGGCATCATGCTGCTGCCCGTACAGAGCGAATCGGGCAACTCAATCCAATGGACCGCCGTACTGGAGAGATAAATAAAATCCTCGGCAAGACGGCTCAGATGAAGCATCAACTGGCTGGCAATCTGAAGCAGTTCCAGAAGGAAGTCTCGATCTCCGACCACGTCGTAGCTGTTGGCAAAGCTGGCTGAGAATCCCAATTCCTGGGCGCTTCGCTCCGGGTCCAGAGGAAGCGTGCTTCCGGTTAAGGCTCCTGCCCCCAACGGACACCTCGAGTGAAGCCTCTGGAAATCGGTCAATCGATGATTGTCCCGGCCCAACATCTCGCAAAAAGCCAGCAGGTAGTGCCCCCAGGAAAGAGGCTGTGCGGCCTGTAAATGAGTCCAGCCGGGGAAAAGATCTCCCTTGAGTTCCTGGGCGCGCTCTAGCAGAGCCTTCTGAACCTCCACAATCTGAGTCCTCCAGCGCAGCGCCGTCTCCAGGCAAAACAGCCTCAGATCCAAAGAAACTTGATCATTTCTGCTCCTGCCCGTATGAAGCCGAGCTCCTGCTTCACCTACAATCTCCTGCAAGCGATGCTCAATGTTCATATGGATATCTTCCAGCTCATCCCGATAGGGGAACTCTCCCGACTCGATCTCTTCCTCGATCTGCTTGAGACCCCCAAGGATTTGCCGTTCATCCTCCGCGCTCACAATCCCCTGGGCCGCCAGCATGCGCACATGAGCTCGACTGCCCTGAAGGTCGTAAGGAGCCAGCCGTCGATCCAGATGAACCGAACGAGTGTATTCCAGTACGACGGGATCCAACTCCGACTTGAATCGTCCTCCCCACGGTTTTTTGGTCTTTTCTTCACTCATTGGGCTACCTGTGTCCGTCCTGAACAATACTTCAGCGGGTCTTTTCCATCCCTTCTACCTGACGGCCCTTTTCCAAGAGCGCGGCCACTCTCAAACGCAGCCCCTGGAGTTGGATAAACCCCTGTGCATCAGCTTGCGAATAAACCTCGTCGGACTCGAAGGTGGCGTAAGCGGGATCGTAGAGATTAAAAGGTGAACTTCGACCCTGGACCACGCAGTTTCCTTTGTAAAGCTGGATCTTGACCTTGCCCGTGACCTGGGTTTGGGAATTCTGGATCAGCTGCAATAAAAGGTGCATTTCGGGCGCAAACCAAAAACCGTAGTAGATCAACTCGGCTATACGGGGAGCCAAGTCATCTTTCAGGTGCTGCACTTCACGATCCAGGGTCAGAGACTCCAGGGCACGATGAGTCTTGTGCAATACCGTCATGCCCGGTGTTTCATAGACACCACGGGACTTCATACCCACCATCCGGTTCTCCACTAGATCCACACGCCCCACACCATTAGCACCGGCAACGCGGTTCAGTTCCTGGAGAATCTCCACCGGACCCATCGCCTTGCCGTTCACCTTGACAGGAATGCCCGCCTCGAAATCGATGACGATCTCGGTCGGGGCATCGGGGGCTTGCTGTGGAGCCACGCTGAGTAAAAAGATATCTTCAGGAGGAGCTTCCCAGGGATCCTCCAAGACACCTCCCTCGAAGGAAGTGTGCATGATGTTCTGGTCGATGCTGTAGGGCTTCTCTTGGGTTGAGGTAATGGGAATTCCCCACTTCTGGGCATAGCTGATCAGATCACTTCGCCCCCTGAACTCCCAGCTTCTCCAGGGGGCAATAATCTTCAATTCAGGAGCCAGGGCCTGAAAGGTCAATTCGAACCGAATCTGATCGTTGCCCTTGCCCGTCGAGCCGTGAGCAACGGCATCCGCACCCCAATCGGCGGCCACCTTGGCCTGCTCGCGGGCAATCACCGGCCGCGCCAGTGACGTTCCCATCAGATACTCCCCCTCATAAAGGGCGTGTGCCTGCATGGCGGGAAAGCAAAATTCCCGGACGAACTCCTCGCGCAGGTCGGAAATGACCACCTTATCGGCACCGGTCTCGTAGGCCTTTTTTTCAATGGAGGGCAAATCCTCACCCTGGCCCACATCGGCCACGAAGGCCAGAATGGGACAC
>CBDUTA010000203.1:0-6813 GCA_965369785.1 uncultured bacterium | reverse complement strand
AGATGTATGACTTCTGGGGTGCCGTCAACACCATGCGCGATCTGGTACACCGCGAATCGGTACGCCGCACACGTTCCGACGCCAAGCTGATCAGTCTGGGTGTCAACGACCTGTTCATCAAGGCCAACTATCAATCCTTTCAGCGCTACCAGCCGGTTGATCTTTCCATCGGCGGCGATGCCCAGGCCAGCCTACCGAGTTTGACCGAGGAAGTACGGCGTGCCATATCGGCGGGGCGTCGTTCCCAGATCGCTGACCGAGAGAAAGGGTTGCGTGAGGCCTATGCCAACATGCAGGCCCAATCGCGTAAGCGTGCCACCTACGGCTGGAACTCCAGTCCCGTCAGCACGGCCAGGCTAACCATGGAGGTGTGGCAGCAGATCAAGGAGCACGACTGGTCGCTGGTCTCCCGGGGCTTGGGCGGCTGGCCGCAACGCCTCTGGAAGATGAACCGCCATTACCATCACATCGGCTATTCGGGCGGCGGCGGCGTGGGTTATGGATTGCCGGCCTCGGTGGGTGCTGCGCTGGCCAATCGCGAGCACGGCCGCTTCACGGTCAGCTTCCAGGCCGACGGCGATTTCAACTATGCGCCAGGTGTGCTTTGGACAGCGGCCCATCACGGCATTCCGCTTCTTTCGGTGATGCACAACAACCGCGCCTATCATCAAGAGGTGATGCATCTGCAGCGGATTGCCACACGCCGCCAGCGCGGTGCCGACGGCCCTGCCAAAATCGGAAATGTCTTCGAGGATCCCTTTATTGATTACGCCACGCTAGCCAAGAGCATGGGCTGGTGGTCGACAGGTCCCATCAGTGATCCTGCTGAGCTGGCACCGGCGCTCAAACGAGCCGTCGATGTTGTGAAGCAGGGCGAGCCAGCCCTGGTCGATGTTGTTTGCCAACCCCGATAAGGAGACAGCTATGCAGAACCAGAATCGTCACATTCCGATTGCCGTCGCTGTGCTTTTCCTGGTGGCCGGCATCCGAATCGGGGCCGCAGCCACACAAGAGGACGAGGCCACCGATCGTGGAAAGAAGGACTTCGTCGAGGTCGGGTGCTATCAGTGTCACGGCTATCAAGGCCAGGGTGGGGCCGCCTCCCGCATTGCCCCGAAGCCGTTGTCGCTGGAGGCCTTCATCCGGTTGGTCCGGCAGCCTCCCAATGTGATGCCCGCCTACTCACCCAAGGTGCTCAGCGACGAGCAGTTGAAGCGCATCCATAAATATCTGGAATCGATCCCGGAGGATCCCGAGGTTTCTACCTTGCCGGTCTTGTCCGAGGAATAGGGAATCACGATAGCCGGGAGGTCGTGGGGCCGCGTTACTTTGGAGGAAGCGACAGGGCATAGGTGATACCCCTGTTGACCCATTTCTCGAAACTGTCGTCCGCCTCATAACCTTCCAGGCTGACCGTGACCCAGCCCGTCATGGGTCGACCCGTAAAGTCGAACTCTTTCGTATGGGGTTGTGCGAGTGCCTCCGGGTAGTGCTCGGGTCCGACGCGAACGATCAGAGAATCGTTTAACACCCCGCAGACCATGTTCCCCTGAGCCATGAACCCGATCCCTCCGAACATCTTTATTTCCTCCAGATCGGGCTGATTGCTGAGGCTCTCACGGATACGCTGTGCCAATCCTTCATCGTAGGCCATAGGGGACTTCCGCCTTCAATTTACTACAGCCTGTGGCCCAAACGAAAGCCGGATAGCGACACCCTTTTCTCTTGGTGTCACTGGCTGCACATAGTGGCGTAGGTATCCTTCAATGCCACAATGTCGAACGCGCAGGCCCCAAATTCTTCGCTGGTGACGGGCAACTCGCCGTCTGGTGTTGTGAAAACATCGCCAGAAGCGAAGGAAGCGTCAGCACCACATGCCCCTCCAAACATGGAAGAAGGCTCACTGGTGAAAAAGAATAGTTTATCCTCCTGGGAGGAAAGGCCATCAGTCCAAAGGTTCACCAATATAGACAGGAATGTGGTGGAGCTGGACATAGTGCTGATCCCGCAGCTGATACAAGTGCTCGGGTCCCCTGTGTCCGTGCAGATGGGTAGATGGGAAGAGTCTAGGATTTGGGGTTGTGCGGTCCAGAACTGGAGGTCGAAATTGCAGGGGCAACTGCCGGTTGGAGTTCCGGTCGGATCTGAAGAGATGTTCTCACAAGGCATGGGGGTTCCCTCAGTGGCTCTGTAGAAATTATCAGCTACCTGCGCGCAAGCCCGTCCTGAATCCTTACGATCACCATCACAATCCATTGCCGTGCAGTAGGCGTTACAAAGGCCCCAGGCATTGTCTTCCAGCCCGCCACAAACGTCGTCGGGAGTCTCGGCATAGGCAGTTCCCATCACCGTCAGGAACGCCACAACAGTACAGAGAGTCGTGCGTCTCAGCATAGGTTCGTCCTCCTGTTCTTTGACTCGTCCTCTGAAGGCGTACGGCTGTGTCCTTTGACGCCCAAGCTGTTTTATTGCCCAGGTCCGGCGATCTGAATAAAGATTCCTGACGAGTCGGCTTTTGTTATGAAATGGCTTATTCTTTTTTAAGAGCGTACCCGACGTGCGGGAAGGTGAGTCGTGATGAGCGTCACAAGTGACGTCCATGAGCCTGACGAGTCTCTGTGAATGCCTCCTGGAGGAGGTTTCTCTTGTTGTCTGGATGGTTGTATGCTATTCACCCGAATACGGGAGGCTAGGAGAAAAAATGATTGATCCGGTGAGTGATGAAAATCTTGCTGAAGTAAGGGCCTTTCTCGAGCAAAATCGTGAAACCGCCCTTTTCCTGCTTTCCAATCTGGAGACTCACGGCCTCTCCCTGACTGAAGATTTGAACTCGGGCAATTTCAAGTGTGTCAAGAGCTCAGAAGGTCTACAGGGGGTTTTTTGCCTGACCCGCCGAGGAAACCTGCTCGTCCAAATCAAGGGTGAGAGTACTGATGAGATTCTTGAGGCCTGCCAGGAAGAAGAGATTCTCATTGGAGGGGTGCTTGGAGAGTGGGAGACCGCTCACGGCCTGTGGGAGGCGCTCCTCAGTCGGGATCCCTCTTTACAGACCACCCATCAGAGCAAGGAACTGCTCTTAAGTCTCTCCCTCTCTTCACAGCCGAGAGGACCTCTGCTGCCCGACGGTATTCTGGTGAAAAGTCTGGAGCCGGGGGATTTTGAGGAATGGGACCCCTTGTATCAGGCTTATATTGCTGAAGAAGGACTGACCCTCGATGGAACTCCCGATCAAAGACAGAAGCACTTTGAGGCTCAGGCAGTTAAGGGTTACGTGTGGGGTCTTTTCAGAGACAATCTTCTTCTTTCCATTGCCCATTACAACGCGCGCTATGGTGCTACGGCCCAGGTGGGGGGTGTCTTCACCCAACCTCTTTATCGCAGGCTCGGTTCCTCTCGTGCAGTGATCAAAACCCTGCTCGTGGACAGCGTGAAGCGACATTCGATCGATCTTTTGATTCTCTTTACGAAAGAGGCTGCTAGAGGACCCCTAAGACTTTATAAGAGCTTTGGCTGGGAGCCGATTGGCTCTTTCGGGTTCCTTTTCGGGAAGAGGGGCTAGGGGCCGGTCCTCATGGTGGTGATTGAAAGGGTATCTAGACCTTTCGCGGCCCCCGCCTCTTGCACAATTGGGAAGTGGTCAGAGGAAAGTACGGGATCCGCCTCCACTATTCAGGGAGGAACCGGCCATGTCCTAGCGTATCGCAGACGCATTGCATATGCAAATATAAATTGAAATAAAAAGGAAAAAGCGGCTCCTGCCTCCTGCAATCACACTGAGGGAGAGATTGGAAGGCGTATGGGGAGCCGCTTCTACCAGTTAAGATGTGAGCCTAGTGACTTTGTTTCACGAAAGGGAAGAAAGATGTCTGATTCTAAACAGACAAACCTGAAAGGCCTGGCCGTGATTCCCACCGATCATTCGGCTATCCATTCGAATCGGGTTGGAGTAAGTTGTAGGGGGCTTTTCCCAGGGTTCTTGTGTTCACGACTTACGAGACCGGGTGATTCATTCACCTCAGGTGCAAAGGAGGGAAATTGTGAGACGCAGGTATCGAAGGCCCCCTAGCTATGGGGAGGTCAGGCATGTTTTGTAGGACTTGCAGCAAAAAGGTATCCGATCAGGCTGTTGTGAGTGTGTCCTGTGGATGCTCTCTAAAAGCGGGAAAGAGTTCTGCCAGCATTGTGGAGCCGAAACCGATCCCGCCGCAGAAATCTGTGTGAAATGCGGAGTGAGGCTGGCTACGGTGATACCCGAAGATGCGAAATAGAAATCGGTGGCGGGCCTGCTGGGTCTATTCCTTGGAGGGCTGGGCTATTTGACAGCTGGATCAATATCGGTAGAAATCTTGATTGAGACTCCTTCAGAGCCTGTCTTGTCCAGCGTGTAGACATACCTTTTGCTGTAGGCGAAGAGGACACTGAGTTCACCTTCCGGCAAATCCACAGCTGAGCTCTGCGGCATGGTGGGCAGCGGACCGCTCTGGCGATCAGGCCATCTCCGAGAAAACATACAGCGAACCTCTTCAGGTTTATCCCCTGTTTCCTCGAGTGTCGCAAGAAGCAGCTTTTTAATATTGTTCTCCTTTGTGGTCATATTCCTAAGTTACCAAGAACGGAGATCCGAGAACAACCGAGGGAACTCGTTCCCCTACCTACCCTGACCAATAAACGCATAGCTAGCGTTCATTGAATCGATTTAAGTAGCTTTCTAATCCTGATGACTTCTTCGAGAAGAGTGGGAATGTGTAGTGGATCGGAGGG
Source organism: uncultured bacterium (assembly GCA_965369785.1). Classification (GTDB taxonomy): domain Bacteria; phylum Acidobacteriota; class UBA6911; order RPQK01; family JADFOI01; genus JADFOI01. The sequence continues at coordinate 2,052 of CBDUTA010000203.1, read as the reverse complement.
GGCTCCGGTTAGTGATCCGACGGTGCTGAACCCAGCCAGTTATATTTTTTGCGATAGTAGATTCTGCCGATTTCCTGAGTGCAGACGACTTCTATACTGCGAAATCTTTTTTCAGAGGAGGAAGGGGGGCGAAAGGTTAAGATGTACTGGTTCTTGAGTTCTTCTGCCACTCGCAGGTAGCTGCTGCTGAGTTCTTCCAGCCTTTCCGGAAAGAAAACTCGACCGCCCGTAGCCTCCGCTAAATAAGACAGAGAGGTTTCTTTTTCTCGAAAGTAAATATCGATGAAGTTCTTTTCTTCGCGGAGCACGTTCTTCATCACCTGATTCAGGAAATCCACCCGTTCGCTTTGTTCGATCCTGGGTTGAACCAGTCGTGTGCGGCTGACGATGTAAAGCGAAATGTCGGACTCGATCAAAAGGTTCAGAACATCATCAAAGGTGGAACGGCTTTCGTTATCCAGACCGTCCGTGAGAAGAATGATGACTTTCTTTCCCGGCAACTGAACCAGTCGTTCACGGGCCGTAGAGACCAGAGCATCGTAAAGCGCGGTTCGATATCCGGGTTCTAGATGTTTGAGTGATTTGCGCAGCTTCTTGATGTTATTGGTCCAATCCTGAAGGAGTTCCAACTGATCGGAGAAAGAAACGATGGCAATTCGGTCCTCCTGGTTGAAGGATTGAGCGAACTGCAGGGCTGCCTTCTGGATCTCTTCCAGTTCCTCTCGCAGGCTGCTGCTGACATCGAGCAGGAGAATGACATGAATGGCGGTTTTGTCGAGGAGAAAGTTTTCGATGGGGCGAGGCTCATTCTCATCCAGGAGGATGAACTGTTCCCGAGTCAGATTGGAGAGAATCCGACCGTTGGTGTCAAAAACACTAACCGGAACTTTGACATAGTCGGCCTTGATCTGAAATGAGGGTGGCTCTTGAGCCAGAAGCAGAGGACAACAGAGAAAAAGCCAGGCCAAGCGAGGCATAGCCTCATTATAGTACGAATCTCATCCTGAACTATGTCAGGAACTGCTTAGACGGGACGAAAAGATTACGAAAAGATTACTGTCCCTATCTGAGGAGGGATTACGCGGAAAGATTACTGTCCCCATCTGGTTCCCATCTGAGAATGGGGGAGCGGGCGGCACGAACTTCGTCCAGGCGGGTTAGCTTGGCCGTGGCCGGAGCAGTGAGGAGCTTTTCCGGGTCTTCCGCAGCCTCACGGCTGATGGCAATCATAGCATCGATGAAGGCATCTAATTCCTCTTTACTGTAGCTCTCGGTGGGCTCGATCATGAGGGCCCCCTGGACGATCAGAGGGAAATAAGTCGTAGGGGGATGAAAGCCGTAGTCGATGAGTCTTTTGGCGATATCCAGTGTCGTCACCCCATTGTTGTGCTGCTTCTTGTCCGAGAACACGACCTCGTGCAGGATGTCCGTGTCATAGGGAAGATCGTAATGTTCCTCCAGTTGTCGCCGGACATAATTGGCGCTCAGGACAGCCACTTCGCTCAGTTCTTTAAGGCCTTCTCGGCCACAGCTCAAAATGTAGCAAAGGGCCCGGACTGCCATTCCGAAATTGCCATGAAAACTGTGGACGCGACCAATGCTTTCGGGTTTGTCCGAGTTGAGCCGATACAGCTCGCCTTTCTGCTCTACCCGGGGCACGGGTAAATAAGGGGCGAGATGTTGCTTACACACCACGGGACCGCTGCCGGGACCTCCTCCGCCGTGAGGGGTGGAGAAAGTCTTGTGCAGATTCAAGTGAAGGACATCGATTCCCATATCGCCGGGGCGAGCATAACCCATCAGGGCATTGAAATTGGCGCCGTCCATATAGATGAGGCCACCCTTCTGGTGGACAATCTGGGCGATTTCCTCGATATGGGTTTCAAAGATTCCCATGGTATTGGGGTTGGTGAGCATCAGACAGGCCACCTCTTCGCTCATCTTGTCGGCCAGTACCTTGACGTCGATTCTGCCTTTCTCATCGGAAGGGATGGAGATCACCTCATATCCAGCCAAAACGGCGCTGGCCGGATTGGTTCCGTGGGCCGAATC
>CBDUTA010000202.1:0-6833 GCA_965369785.1 uncultured bacterium | reverse complement strand
GCTGGCTTACGATGACATCCATCAGATCCTGCGCCAGGTCCCCGGCGTGAACATTCAAGAAGAGGACGGCTATGGCCTTCGTCCCAATATTGGCATGCGGGGCACAGGCGCCGAGCGAAGCTCCAAGATCACACTCATGGAGGACGGGGTTCTCATCGCCCCCGCCCCTTATGCCGCACCTGCAGCCTATTACTTCCCCGTCACTGGACGCATGGAGGCGATTGAGGTACGCAAGGGTTCCAGTCAGATCAAGTATGGCCCCAAAACCAATGGGGGTGCGCTCAATTTAATCTCCACCTCCATACCCGAGGACTTCGATCTCAAAGGTAACCTGGCACTGGGGGTCGACAACTCCCGAAAGCTTCATCTGAACCTGGGCGACTCCTACAAGCACTTCGCCTGGGTTGCAGAAACCTACCAGATGGTCACTGACGGATTTAAAGAACTCGATGGCGGAGGCAACACGGGTTTTGACATCAACGATTACCTGGCTAAGTTCCGCCTCCACAGCGGTGGCAGCGCCCGTATTTATCAGGAACTGGAAATCAAGCTGGGAAAGACCCAGCAGCTCTCGGAGGAGACCTACCTGGGCTTGACGGATACCGACTTTGCAGACAACCCCTTGCGCCGTTATCGCGGGTCACAGCGGGACCTGTTTCAATCGGATCACGAGCAATACCAGGCCCGTTACTTCATCGTACCGGCAAGAAGCATTGACCTGACAGCCATCCTTTACCGAAACAACTTCCAACGCAACTGGTACAAGCTGCAGCGCGTGTCGGGAACAGACATCACCAACATCTTTGATGATCCAGAGGCCCATTCCGCTGAATTGGCCATTGCCAAGGGTGCCGACAGCGATCCTGATGCCCTGGCCGTGCGAGCTAACAATCGCGAATACTATTCACAGGGCATTCAAACCGTCCTGGGATGGCAACAGGACAGAGGAGACATCCACAACAGGTTTGAGCTTGGATTTCGCTACCACAAAGATGAGGAAGACCGGTTTCAGCATGAAGACGGGTTCCAGATGCAAAACGGCACTATGATCCTGACCTCGAAAGGAGCGCCCGGCGGTCAATCCAACCGCATCAGTGGCGCCACAGCCTGGGCTCTTTTCATCCAGAACAAGATTGAGCGAGGAAAATGGGCTCTGAGTCCCGGCTTAAGATACGAGAACATCGATCTCTTCAGGACCGACTTTTCTACAAGTGATCCAGAGCGGCTGGCACCCACCCGAATTCGCAAAGGCGGCGTTCAGGTCTTTGTTCCCGGATTCGGCGTCAATTTCCAGGCTACTCCTGCACTGGGTCTCTTCGGGGGCATTCATAAGGGCTTCGCCCCACCGGGTCCGGGTTCCCATCAAGAGACCGAGGCCGAGGAAAGCGTCAACTACGAAGTCGGGTTGCGTATCCAAAGTCAGCCTCTCAGCCTGGAGGTTGCCGGTTTCGTCAACGACTATGACAACCTACTGGGTACCGATACACTGGCTGCTGGAGGCACCGGCGAGGGGGATCTTTTCAACGGCGGCCAAGTCCTGGTCATGGGACTGGAGGCATCGGGATCTGCCGACTTGGGCGAGAGGTTGGGTTTGAGCGCCCGTGTTCCTGTCCATTTTGCCTATACCTTCACCCATGGGGAATTCAAGAACAACTTTGACAGTAACTTCGGACCCTGGGGTAATGTGGTCGTCGGAGACGAACTCCCTTATCTTCCCAGGCATCAGTTCAATGCCCGTATCGGTTTGGAAAAGGCGCGCTGGCGGTTTGCTGTGGAAGCTAGTGCCGTCAGTGGAATGCGCACCAGGGCCGGCCAGGGTCCAATACCCCGCTTGGAAGCCACGGATGGCTATCTTGTTTTCAACCTCTCCGGTGGATACGACTTGACGGCCGAGAAGGGGGGCGCCTCTCTTTTCCTTTCCGTGAGCAACCTAACCGATCAGGCCTACATTACCGCTCGCAGGCCAGCTGGGGCCCGGCCTGGATTGCCGCGCACCCTAATGGGTGGTATTCGATTTCGATTGGGACGCTAAGAGAGGACTGAGGACTGACGGCAGACCGCACACGACAGACGTGTACGCAAAGGTTCTCGTTGCGAAGTGGAGTGGGAGAGTTCGGTGCCAGCCCCAAGAATTCTCCTTTGAATTCAGGGGTTTCCGACACAATTCTGGGCCTGTCCCAAAACACGCCCGAAAGCACGACGTCACGAAGTGACGAACGCGCGCTCTACTCAGCGTTTATCCAGCCGGAGAACTCCAGCAGGTGGTCCTCAAGGGGCACCTTCAGTCCACTGTGTATGGTGTTGTACAACTTCCAGAATCCCACCACGGCGGAGAGTTCCACGATCTGAGCCGGGGAAAGGAGATTCTTGACGCGCTCGTAGACCTCCTCCGGGATAGTGGTTGGATCCAGGGTCATGGCGTCGGCGAAATCAAAACAGGCTTTTTCGAACTCGTCTTGTCCGCCTTCCTTCTCGGCCAACAGGGAGTGAACCTCTTCATCACTCATGCTCCACCCCTCGTCCTGCATCTTGTCCTCTCCCTCTTCGCGCTGCAATATGCCACAGTGGTGACTCACACAATAAGTGGAGTTATTGAGTTTCCCCAACCGTGTAGCAATTCGGCGCTTCAAATCCTGGGGCAGCGCGGAAGAACTGTCCCGCATGATGGCACTGTTGAGGTCCCACAGGGGTGCAGCGATCTGGGGACGATGGGCATAAAGTTTATTGCAGTTGGGAAGAAACCCCATGCGCTTGGAATAACTCTGGGAGCGCTCTTGCAAAATGGGGTCGAAGTCTTCCAACTCTACATAGGGAATAAAGGGTTCCTCTTCCTTGTGGAGTTTGGGGGCTGGTTTGCTCATTTTTTACCTCCTGAGTCGCCTGTCAGATAGCGACAGAAAATTGTTTCGTGATCCAGCTGACTATATTCTCAAGGCTATCGGCAGTCAATCGATCGAGGACCTCTCCGTTCAATCCTGAACAGTTAAAAGGCTCCTGGGACTGACCCCATCGGGGGCATCGAAAGAGATTCCTGAAAGTTCGGAAATCAGTGGAGCGATGTCTTCAATTCCCATGTTGGATACGACTGCACCGGAGCGAAAACCCATTCCCCAGCCGAGAAATCCCGTGTGAACCTGGGGGAGGTCCGGGAAGTGCCGACAGGGCCAAAAGAACCGCAGGATCGGCACCAACACGATCCAGTTCGTGGCGCTCTATCACCCGAAACAGACGCTGGGTCTCGCTGGGCAAGCGGGCCAACAGAGCCCGCACCTGGGTTACAGCTTCTCGCACGGCATCCCAGAGAGTGGGTACACGAATGGCCGAGGTGTGCCAATACCAGCGCCCGGTTTGTCCTTCCGGCTCAAAGGGAGTGTTGTAATAGATGCCATGTCTTTCGGGGACGGCACCAGTGATCAGGGTGGTATGGGAAGGATAGGTCACGGAGGGAAAGACCCCTCGTACTGCCCTGGCTTGAACACCCTCCTGAGCCATCTGCTGAATCAGGGGAGCAGGGGGCAAGAGTTCTAAATATCCCCGTCGCATGAGCCTTCTCGGCATTCTATCAGCCCGGGCTATCAACAGGAATTTTCAACAATTTAAGATCGTGCCTTGTTGTTCTCTCAAGTTCTCTGCGATAATGGCGCGGCGCTGCCCCTGACCATTTGAAAGGAGATTGAGGTGATAGAGCCCTACACCGCGTTATGCATTCAGAACACTAATTTTTGTGTTCGGACTCAGGAAGATATTCAGAAGAATTTGGATCTGATCTGTGAGGTCATCGACCACTCTCATTACACCAAGATCGAGTACCCCGTCCGATTAATGACTATTCCGGAAGCGGGAATCCAGTCCTTCGTGGATTCCCAGATGGACTGGGAGCACAAGGAAGTGGCCAAGACCCTGTTCAACACGACCGTTCCCGGACCTGAGACCGAGGTCCTGTCTCGGAAAGCGAAAGAGTATGGAACCTACATCTGCGGTCAATTGAGGGCTCTGGAACCCGAAATCAGCGACGAGCTCTACTTCAACATCGGGTTTGTCATTGATCCCAAGGGTGAGGTCATCATGAAACACCACAAGCTTCAGGTGTTCGCTCCAGAACGCTCCTGTGTCCCCCACGATATTTGGGATAAGTGGGTTGAGAAGTATGGAGCCAATCTGGACGCCTTTTATCCGGTCGTTCGAACGGAGATCGGGAACATCGGCGCCTGCATTTGTATGGAGACCAGTTACCCGGAAACATCGCGAGGCCTGGCCGTCAACGGTGCCGAAATCATTTACGCTCCCACCTATATCGAGCCCTACTATAGTCGGGGCTGGCACGAACTCCAGCTTCGGGCTCGGGCATTGGACAATAGTTGTTATGTGGTCGCACCGAACAGCGGCGATTGGTTCATGACACCGGAATCCAAGGTTCCCACAGCCATCCATGGTGGCAACAGCATGATCATCGACTACCAGGGACAAGTCCTCACCCGGACAACCACCCATGGGACAAGCTATTGCAGTGCCATCATCGATGTCGAGGCACTCAGGTATTGGCGGGAAACCACTATGTTCGGCAGTTGGTTGAAGGATCTTCGAATGGAACAGTACAAAATCATTTATGAAGAGCCGATCTTCCCCAAGAATCTATGGCTCGACCCACCGCCGGGTTACGGCAAGACCGCCGGCCGTATGGCCGTACTGCGCAAAAGCATCGAGACGCTGCAGAAACGAGGCACTTACGTTCCCAGCCTCTATGCGGAACTGCGGAAGGAGAAGGAGAAAAAAGAAAAGAAAGATGCAAAAGGGGAAACCGATCAGTAGGTAACCACCTCCCCCCGCTATTAAGGGAAAGCACAGGGCAAAAACATCAAGAAAGAGGTACTGGATGGCTATGAAATGGAACGAAGACTGGCTTAAGGCAAATCGACCACCCGCATCCCAACACCCCAAGAGTTACACTTTTTGGCCCCGGGGCCGGGGCCGGCTGATTTTGGGGTATTTCATTTTCATTACCCTTTTGGATTACGTTGTTTTGACCCTCTTCGGCGGACGCCCCATTCTCATCGCGGGCATGCCCCTGCTCATCTGGATCACGGTGATTTTTGCTCTACTGACGATTGCCGGAATACTCGGATTCGATGCCTGGAACAAGAATCAGGCCTCACCTCCTGTTGCAAACACCCCTCAGGCTGAGGACAACGAGAGTTAAGGAACGACCATGAACTTCCCTCCTGAAATTAGACAGCTAGTCCTTTCCAACTACCCCTTGATTATCGCGACTCTGGTCGCCTACTTTGTCATCTTTGTTCTTATTTCCTGGGCGGCCAAGCGAAAACTGACTAAGGACGTGGGCGATTACGTGGTGGCCTCCCGGAATCTGGGATGGGTGGTGGTGACCTTTACCATGTATGCCTCGGTTCTCAGTGGAGTTGGGATGGCGGGAATTCCCGGCGCCATCTACACCATCGGCACATCCTTTGTGGTCACCGCGCTGACGGGCATCATCATCTCCACAGCTCTCCTCTGGTATTTCGGGCCCCGAATCTGGGTACTGGGAAAGGAATATGGCTTCACCACACCGGGTGATCTGCTGGGAGAATATTACCAAAGCGACATCATCCGAATGTACACCGTCATCGCCAGCCTGGTGTACAACATCGCCTATATTGTGGCCCAGCTTCTAGCGGGTGGGATCCTGCTGAATGTTCTATCCGGGGATGTCATTTCTCTTAATTTCGGGATCTGGATCATTACCATTGTCGTGATCATTCATGTGGCACTGGCAGGGCTGCGTGGCATTGCCTGGCTGGACTTTTTCAATGGCGCATTGATACTCCTTTTGCTCTCTGCATTCGGCGTGATCATCATGGTTGCAGCGGGAGGACCGGGCAGTGTGGTGGCTGGACTAGGTGGAATCAAAGACCGATTCATCACCACTCCGGGAATGATCGGAATTTTTACTCCATCCCGCATCTACGGCGTCATGATTGGTTTGAGTATCGGAGCCATCGTTCTCTCCCCTTCAGCCTGGATCCGCATGTATTCTGCCCGCAGTCGATCACACTTTGCCAAAATAGGCGTGTTGATGCTTGTCCTGTGGCTCATTTCCCACGTGATTGGAACCTACCTCATCGGGACCTATGGTCGAGTCCTGTTCCCCGATGCGGAAAATCCAGATTTCATTTCCTCTCTTCTCGCCTTCGGGGTCCTGCCGGTCTTTATTGCCACACTGTTCTTGATTGCGGTCCTGGCCGCGATCATATCGACCACCGACACTTATATTCACACTCTGACGGCAACGGTTGTTCGGGATTGCATCCGCACTCTGTTCTGGCCAACGATGGACGATGCTCAAGAGTTCCGACTCAATCGCACCATCACCATTGGGGCTGCAGGTATCTGTGTTTTGTTGGCTTTGTCCTACCCCGTCCTCATCACCCCATTGGCCATCTTCGCAGGTGGAATTACGGTGCAACTTCTCCCTCCGCTGGTGGGTGCAGTCACCTGGTCTCGGGCCTCGACGGAAGCGGCCCTGGTCGCTCCTGCCGTCGGGATCCTGTTGACTTTAAAGTGGGAGATGGGGATTCTTCCGGGAATACTTCCTTCACCTTTTGCGCCTGCTCTGCCGGGCCTGGCAGTTGCATTTTTCATCAACGTCTTCTTATTCATTGTCATCAGTTACCTGACCAAACCTCAGTCTCCTGAACAAGTCGAAAAGTTCCACGGACTCTTGGCTAAAGAGTTGTAGCCGGGACCGCGTCAGGATTGCGAAGGCCTCCGGAATGTGGGAGGCACCTGAGGTGTTCATTTTCAGGACATCCTTTACACTCATTGTCAGGACATCC
>CBDUTA010000201.1:0-6853 GCA_965369785.1 uncultured bacterium | reverse complement strand
AAAGCTGCTTCCCTGGACCTCCGGTGTGTCCACCCTCACGACGTGGCGCACTCCTGCAACCGCTTTGGCCGCCTGCTCATCGTAGGACAGCACCTCGGCCCCATAGACCGGTGACCGGGCCACCACCCCGTAAAGCATGCCCGGCACGAAGATGTCGATGCCGAAAACTGCCTTACCGCTGACTTTGGCTGGGATGTCCAAACGCGGTATGGGCGTTCTCATGATCTTGAATTCACTCTTGTCCTTGAGACGCGGATTTTCGGGTACCGGCAGCTGGGAAGCTTCCTCCACCAACTCGCCATAGGAAAGACTCCGGCCGCTGGCCTGATGATGAACTCGGCCTTCCAAGGTCTGGCACTGGCTGACGGGCAGGTTCCATCGATGGGCAGCCGCCTGAGCCAGCATCTCCCGGCCTGCAGCGCCTGCTTTGCGCAAAGGCTCGTACATGGCTCTCACACCTCCGCTGCCTCCTGTCCCCATTCGAGTAAAGCGGGGAGGGTCGTAGTATTGCTTTCGAGTGGGCGCCTGTTCAATGCTCACCTGCTCCCACTTCACATCCAGCTCTTCGGCCACAATCATAGGTAGAGCGGTATGAGTCCCTTGTCCCATCTCCACCTTGTTCACCATGACGGTCAGCTGATTATCGGGTGAAAGGGTATACCAGACTGTGGGTTGGAAACTCTCCGAGTCGGTGTCGGTCTCACCCAGGGCAAAAACCTTCAAACCGGAGGGTGTGGCTGCCACGGCCAGGGTAAGACCGGTTCGAGTTAAAAACTCTCGTCGATCAATGGTGCTGCTCATGAGTTTCTCACCTCCTCGGCCGCCTGATGGATGGCCTGCTTGATTCGGGTGTAGGTTCCACAGCGGCACAGATTCCCTTCCATGGCAGAGATGATGTCCTGCTCGCTGGGATTGGAGTTCTTCTCCACCAGGGCCACTGCCGACATGATCTGACCCGACTGGCAGTAACCGCACTGGGGGACCTGAATATCAATCCAGGCCTGCTTGACCGGATGATCCTCACGAATCCCTTCGATAGTAGTGATCTCACGGCCCACAGCCCGGCTGACCTGAAGCTGACAGGAGCGCATGGGACGCCCGTCCACGTGTACCGTACAGGCGCCACACTGGGCGATGCCGCAGCCGAACTTGGTGCCGCTGAGCTGGAGATATTCCCGAATCACCCAAAGCAGGGGAACATCCCCATCCACCTGAACGGTATGGGATTGGCCGTTAATTTTCAAGGTTATTGCCTGAGCCATAAACGGGTGCTCCTTTCTGACAAAATCATTTTACGGGCAGGAAAACGCCTGACTTTAATTATCAGGTTTTTTGCTCTGACTCTCAAGGGGAAATCGTGGAGAAATGGATTTCATGTCGGATGCCAGACCATCGATTCACGGTTGCTTCTCTGCCTGGATCACTTCATAATCACGGGCAAGTTTCTGACGCACTGAGGAGGAGCATAACACCATGATTAATAGTAAACGTATCTCTTTACCCCTCTCCATGACTTGTATGATGAGCCTGCTCATCTTCGGGCCCTTCTTAGAGGTTGCCAGGGCTCAGGATCTACCTCCGGAGATCCTGGGATATGCGGATATGGTTTTGTACAACGGTCAGGTGCTGGCCATGGACCGCGACCAGCCCCCCATTAGGGTAAGCCAGGCGGTGGCCCTCCGAGACGGCTTGATTCTTGCTGTCGGTGAAGACAAGCGAATTTTGCGGATGGCGGGACCCAACACCGTCCGGGTAAATCTCGATGGGAAGGCGGTCATCCCTGGCGTTGTAGACACCCATTCCCATCCCAATAGCTATGCGGTGAGCCACTACAACAGTGAGGTAGCCCCTGCCTACGTCAAGTTTCTGGAGGAAAACCAGGTCCGTTTTCCCAAGATCCGCTGGGAAGCGAAAGAGACGGCATTGTCTGATTTAAAGAGGGTGGCTGAGAGCACGCCTCCCGGGTACTGGATTTACTCCAGGACCTTCGGGAACCCGGTGGTGATGGAGCAGATCACCCGCTATGACCTGGACGAGGTGGTCCCCAACAATCCCCTCTACGTCATGATTGGTAATGCCACCCGGGGCCTCTACAACAGCAAGATGCTGGAGATCATTCAGGAACGTTATGGCAACCGGCTTCCCGGTTTTTTGACCGACGAGCAAGGGATACCGGATGGCCGGATCTGGGGCGCCGGCGGAACGGTGATCGACCAGGAAGTCATCCCCCCCATGCCGCCGGAAATTCTCTCCCCTGTTTTTAAGAAGGAACTGGAAGAGTGGGTGGCTATCGGGGTCACCACGTTGTCCACGCGCCTGAGCGGAAATGAAGTCAGTGCATACGCTCAATTGGATCGAGAGGGCGAGTTGCCGCTTCGGCTGGGCTACTCACACGAGATCGGCCGCGGGAATCCTTTCCTGGAAAGGGACCTGAAACGTTTCGGAAATCTACAGGGGCATGGAACCGACTGGATGTGGATGATCGGCATCTCCATTGGAATTCCCGACGGAAATGGTCCGCCAGGCGATCCTACGGCCACCGGGGGAGCCAGCTGGTCGGGAGCCACCTGCACCAGCATCGAGAAGCGTACCCGTATCGCAAATGACTACCACTTCCCTGAGGGATTCTGCAATTGGGATCTGCCCGGTGACCCCGGTGCAGATGCCATTCTCTCGGCCAACCGATACGGGTACAGAATCACAGGCACCCATACTTTCGGAGACCAAGGATTTATGAGGATTCTGGATGCCTACCAAGAGGCCAGCCAGGAAGATCCGGTCCAGGGTCGACGTTTTGCCCTGGATCATGGCAGCCTGGTGAGCCCCGAGGTTATCGCGGCAGCAGCCAAACAGGACGTCATATGGAGTTTGCAGCCTCCCCAGTTTTGGGGTCGTAGCGCTCCCGGCGTCAGTAAGGTGTTTGGCGAAGAATACGCCCATCAATGGGTGATGCCCGTGAAGAGTCTCATGGATGCCGGCATGAGAGTTACCTATGGAGCGGATCTTCACAGTGATCCTGAAAGGCAACCTATGTTCAACCTGGAAGTCCTGGTGACAAGAGTCACTCGGGATGGCCGGGTGTTCGGTCCGCGGGAGAGAATCGACCGTGCCAGCGCTCTTCTCATGATGACTCGCTGGGGCGCCGATTACGTCCTGCGTGAAGAAAAGGTGGGCTCGCTGGAACCTGGCAAGTTTGCTGATCTGGTGGTCCTGGATCAAAACCCTTTGGATAACCGGATTCGGGACGAAGACCTTTCGGAGATCAAAGTGGTGTCCACGATCATTGGAGGAGAGGTGGCGTACGGGACGCTGACAACTGATGATTAATGTAGGGGCGAGCCGATGGCTCGCCCGAACAGTTCGGATGGCGAGGACCTTAGACCATGAATCCTAAAAGCAGTATTTCTATAGCGGCTTTTCTACTGTTCTTCCTGTCGTTTTCTCAGGCCCAGGAACTGCCCCCCGAAATTGTGAGCTACGCCGATATGGTGTTGTACAACGGCCAGGTGCTGACCATGGATCGTGAGCAGCCTCCCATTAACGTCGTTCAGGCTGTAGCACTTCGGGAGGGTCGAATTCTGGCGGTAGGAGAGGATGATCCGATCTTGAGGATGGCCGGACCTGAAACGACCCGGGTGAACTTAAGGGGAAGGACCGTCATCCCCGGTGTTATAGACACCCATTCTCATCCCAACAGCTATGCCTTGAGGCATTATGCGGATGAGTATGACCCCGCCCTGTTGAAGGCTTTCCAAGAGAACAACGTCCGATTTGTCAGGGTGCGGTGGGAGACCAAGGAGACCGCATTAGCCGACTTCGCACTGATTGCCAAGAGTCTTTCGCCTGAAGAGATGGTCTATACGAGCAGTCGCTCAGACAACCTGATCGTTCGGGAGGAACTCACCCGCTACGATCTGGATGAGGTGGTGCCGGACAACCCACTCTACGTCCGCATTGGGAATGCCATGTGGGGCCTGGCCAACTCCAAAATGCTGGAGATCATCGAGGAAACCTATGGGGGTACCCTTCCCGGGATCTCCAGGGACGAGCAGGGGATTCCCACGGGCCAAATCTTTGGAGCGGGCGGCACAACGATCGATCAGGAGCTCATTCCCCAGACACCACCGGAAGTTCTCGCTCCCTTCTTCAAAAAGGAACTGGAGGAATGGGTCGCAATCGGTGTTACCACCCTGTCCACTCGTTTGATGGGAAATGAAATCTCCGCCTACGCCCAACTGGATGGACGAAACGAGCTGCCCCTGCGCCTCGCTTATTCCCATGAGATGGGGCGGAATAATCCCTACCTGGAAAGGCTTCTCAAGCGCTTTGGCAACCTTCAAGGCCATGGCACCGACCGGATGTGGATGATTGGAATCTCGGTGGGCATTCCCGATGGCAATGGACCCGGTTACGGCCGCGATGGATTGGGTGTGCCCACCTCGGGAGAAAGTTCCTGTGTCTCTCTTCCCAAACGTGAGATCTTACCCAATGACTACTTCCCCGAGGGGGTCTGTTTTTGGGAGCTCCCGGGTACTCCTGGTGCGGATTCTGTTGTCGTGGCCAATCGATATGGATACCGGGTCACAGGTGTCCATACCTTTGGAGACCAGGCATTCTTGATGATGTTGGATGCTTATGAGCAGGCGGGTCAGGAGAGCTCCATTCCTGGCAATGCTTTGGATCACGGCATGATGGTCAGCCCCGAGGTGATCAAGAGATCTGCAGAGCAGGGAGTGATCTGGAGCCTGCAACCTCCTCTTTTTTACGGCCGCTACTCGATGGGCGTGAGTCGAATCTATGGTGAGGAGTACGCCCACAAATGGGTGCTTCCCGTCAAGAGTCTCATTGATGCGGGTGTGAAGGTGACCTATGGAGCCGACACTCACGATGACCCGGAGAGACATCCCCTCTTCAACCTGGAAACCCTGGTCACAAGAAGAACCTATGACGGGCGAGTATACGGTCCCCGCGAAGCCATTGACCGCAGCAATGGGCTGCTCATGATGACCCGCTGGGGTGCCGAGTATGTTATTCGCGAGAAGGAGTTGGGATCCCTAGAGCCCGGTAAGCTTGCCGATCTGGTCCTGCTGGCCCAAAATCCGTTAGATCAAGACATCCCTGATGAAGATCTTTCCGAGATCAAAGTGGTAGCCACCATCATCGGAGGAGAGCTGGCCTACGGGGAGCTGGAGTGAACGCAGGCCGGCCGGAGGCCGGAAATTCCAAATCTAAAATTCCAAATCCCAAACAAATTCCAAATTCCAAACTCCAAACCTGACCGCCTGACCCACACGAACGCACGAATGCACGAACTCACGGGCGCGCGAAGCGCGGGCAGCACTTCTGTTGATTTCCTGTTGATTCTCCGGCCGGATCACTTCATAATTCCAGAATAACATCGGGTTTCCGGTCCATTCATAATCTGAAGCCGTCATGCCCCCGATCGTAGGGGAGGAGGATTACACCATGAATAAGAAAAGGCGCAGTTCACGAACCATCATGACCTTATGGGTGATGAGCTCTGTGCTGATGTTTGGACCCTTAGGGGTTTCTCAGGCCCAGGATTTGCCTCCCGAAGTGCTTCGTTACGCGGACATGGTGTTGTACAACGGCCGGGTGCTGACCATGGATCGCGACCAGCCTCCCATCAACGTGACCGAGGCCATCGCCCTCCAGGATGGTCGGGTTCTGGCAGTCGGTGACAGCGATCGGATCCTCAGGATGGCGGGGGCAAAAACGGCTAGAGTGGACCTGGAGGGGAAAGCAGTGATCCCTGGAGTTATCGATACCCACTCCCATCCCAATCGGTATGCGTTGAGGCACTACGCCCAAGAGTGGACTCCAGCCTATATTCAGTCCCTGCGAGAGAGAAATGTCCGCTATGCAACCGTCAGGTGGGACTCCGTAGAGACAGCCGTATCCGATTTCAAGAGAGTGGCGGATAACGCCTCTCCCCAGGAATGGATCTACACCGTCAGTCGGGGCAACGAAACCTTGCGGGAGCTCACCCGATACGACCTGGACAAAGCAGCGCCCGATAACCCGCTCTATATCATGATTGGAAATGCCACTCGGGGAATCGCCAACACCAAGATGCTGGACATTGTCCTGGGCATCTATGGCGACCGGCTTCCCGGGATTGTTCGGGATGAGCAGGGAGTTCCCAATGGTCAATTCCGTGGATCAGGAGGTACGGTGATTGACCAGGAGGTGGTCCCTCGGGTAGCCCCCGAAGTTCTGGCCCCGTTTTTAAAAAGGGAGTTGGAGGAATGGGTGGCTATCGGGGTCACCACTTTATCCACGCGTCTCAGGGGAAATGAAGTGACTGCTTACGGGTTACTGGATCGGGCGGGCGAACTGCCGCTCAGATTACCCTACTCGCACGAGATCGGACGCGGGAATCCGTTTCTGGAAGCCGATCTGAAGCGCTTCGGGAATTTGGAAGGGCATGGAACTGACTGGATGTGGCTGATCGGGATCTCGGTGGGCATACCCGATGGAAATGGGCCAAGCGACACTAATTCCGGAGCCGTCTGCTCCTCATTGCCAAAACGTGTGATGTTACGAGCGGACATCTATCCAGAGGGATTCTGCAATTGGGACATGCCGGATGAACCGGGTGCCGATGCCATCATAGTGGCCAACCGATACGGGTACAGAATCGCGGGTACGCACACCTTCGGAGACAAAGGATTTTTGATGCTGCTGGATGCCTTTGATCAAGCCAACCAGGAAGACTCGATCCTCAGTCAGAGCTTCGGGATGGATCACGGTATGATGGTTCCCCCAGAGGTTGTCCAGCGATCTGCCCAACTGGGAGTCACCTGGAGCTTACAGCCCCCTATGTTTTACG
>CBDUTA010000200.1:0-6855 GCA_965369785.1 uncultured bacterium | reverse complement strand
TGGCCGGTCCGCCCGTCTTACTCCCCTCATTCGATTCAAGGTCTCTGCAAGCAGGCATGGCGCCTTCACAGCCGTTGGGAGCGGTGGGGATCTGGACGGGTTGGTCCAGGCCGTAAGTCGCGGTCAGGAGTCCATTGACCAGCTCGGTTCGGATCACCTCTCCGGCAGCCGTGATCCGAGAATGAAAAACCAGACCCGAGGCAAAGCCGTTGGCCAAAAAGAGATTCCCATTGGTGTGCACTCGACCCTGAAAGGGAAAATCGGCGCTGGGAAAATAACTCAAATCCCCGTCTGAAAAGACTCCAAATTGAAAGACAGGAATGCGGGAGATCTCCACCTCCCGAATCATTTGCGCCACCTCTCCACCCGCTCCCTGGGCTGTCACACTCAGGGTGACGGGAATAATGTCGGCCATGAGTCCCTGGCTGGGCCCGCCGTTGATGGAACGGACCTCAATATCGGCAATGCCGCCCGTGTTGGGTACGCTCAAGCTGTATTGGGAGTAGCTGACACCGGGAAGGGAGGGATAGTAAGTGGCTCCGCCCAGGGCTTGAATGTTTGCCACCGTAGGCTCCTGGGAACCGGCGTAAAGAGCGTTGAGATCGACCACCATCTTTTCCATGGCGGCAGAGGCGCCGTAGTAGGCCTGCGTCCCTGCCATGTCCATTCCCGAGAGACGGGCCTCGCTCTGGACCAGGTAGATCATCCCCACGGAAAAAACGGCCAGCATCGCCATCAACAGCATGGAGGTCAGCAGTGCAAAGCCCTTTGAAGAGTGGTGAGAGGTCAAAGTCAACCTACTTTTGGTCCCAGTGTATGAGTTAGTAGAGATCGCGAAATCTCAGATTGCGCGGGCTTACCGAGGTGGTCAGAGTCAGCCGCTCATACCCTCTTTCAAAGAGCGACTCCATCGGTGAGCGAGCGCCCACACTCATGTTGATTTTGCGGATCTGATTGGGCTTTCCGCCCGCATCGGAGAGGTCGTTGGTCACCGTAGACGAGTTCTGATCGAAGATGTCGTAGCTCATCTGCAGATTCTCGACGTTGAAGGCCGCAACCTGGGGGGGGTGGGCATTGACCTGCCGCATCAGCCGCAGAACATCGGGGTCGGAGGCATCGATATAGTAGGTTACCACCAGAACTCGGAAGGCCCGGGTCTCACTTGCCGTGTTCATGAGGGAAGAGATGTTTCCAAAAGCGGCTGCGGATTGATTCAGATCCAGAGGATCGGCACCCAGATCCACATATCCATTGGCTGCCTGAACATTGGTGACAGCCCCGGCAGCGCACCCATTCATATTGCACAACAAGAGAACGTCTCCACTCCTGACGCCCGTATTCGGATCGTCATAGGCGGGACTGGTGCTGGTATCAAATCGAATCTGATTGCCGCTGACACTCACCTCCGTGAGGGGATACTCATCCAGATTGGAATTGGGATCCCGGTAGGCTAGCGTCACAATGTCGGTGGTGATCCCGTTGACGATCGCCCCCTTTTCATCACCGGTGGTCAGGGCATGCAAACGAGCGCCTGAATACTGGTTATCGGGACTGGTCACATAACACTCCCCCGAGTCACAGGCGAACTTGGAGGGTACCGAGCCCGCTCCGGCGGGCAACTGAATGCCGCCTCCGGGAATGCCGTTACCGGCCACAGCAAGCTCCCGGCTCATGACGTTCATGGCCGAGCGAGCGCTTTGCTGCATGGCCGCCCGTTGAGTCACCATATAGCTCACATCCATGGCGGGACGAAAAAGAGCTGCTCCTGCCAACAAGAGCACTCCCGTCAAGAGGGTGGACATGACCACCTCAAGAACGCTGGACCCACGGCTGGAAAGTGCCTTATGGCGCATATTTTTTCCCACTTAGCGGTACCTCGAAACGTAGGATGAGGTCTGAAAAGACCTCTGCCAACCCTGAGGAGTGGTGTAACGAACGGTAATCGTAATCTGTTTCAGATCAGGATAGGGGTTACTGCCCGCATCCAGAACCGGGGCAATCTCGATTCGACGTTCGAAATTGGTCAGGGTACGGTTGATGTCATCGGCATTCCCCAGCAGCCCATCCGGGCCGGGTAGAAGAAGCGTCTCCACCGCACCATCGTCCGCTGTGCCGATCAAACCGTCACTTCCACTCAACTTGAGAGTCTGAAATCCCTCTGAGAAGATACCGCCATCGTTGATGGTTTCAATATCGGCAAAAGAGACCTGGGTATTGCGGGCCGTATAAACGCTCTCCAGGGTTTCCCGGGCCTTTTGCTTGGCGATCAGCTCCTCCTGGACCAGGAACATGGTGACCACACTCTGACTGAACAGGGCCAGCAGACTCACCAATCCAATCACCGATACAAACACCGCCATCATGACCTCGAGCAGGCTGTTCCCGGATTCCGAAGCCATACTGGTCCCGGAAGCCCGGCCGGCAGCTCTGGATCGATGGTGCTGTTTTGTCCGTTGTCTAAGCCGTTTCAAAATCCCTCCCTGACGTGTCCACGTCCCAAGTCGTGACAATTATACCCGGAGATGTCAAGTTTGCCACGGTTTTTTAGATGCACCGAAGCAAACTAGCGTCTCAATCGCTCTTTTTGGTCTCAGTGGATTCGATTGTAGTCCGCAGCCCTTCTTGCACGCCCCATGCCACGCCTGAGGGGGTCGCCCGGAAGCAGGACTGTTCCTCTATCGAAAAGCTTTAACTCGTTGTTCCGAAAGGGCTAACGACATCCAGGAAAGACTCGGCAGTGGTTTGCTTGTCCTTTAAGGCCTGGCCCATGTGGCGAAGATCCTCCCCATTTTGTCAACACGAGTTCACAGCCCAGGAGGATTTCGACCCGGAAAGAGGAAAGGTAAACCCTATCCAGCCAATTAGTTAACAGAAGTTTACGGGATCCGTCATCGGACTGTCAACTAGCGTTACCCCTTCATCTGACCCTGGACAGCCGACCCCAGGTGTTCCCACCTCTTCCCATGGGCTGAGAATTATATAAATACTGGGTTTCATCCCCTCAGACCAACCTCCAACCAGGCCCCCAATCGGGTCCCCAAGGGTGTGTCCCCACCCGTTTACAAGTGTCAACGCTCGTTGACTAAAAAACCCCTTTCGGCCGGGCCAAAATTTCCTTATATAGCGCCTTGAAATAATAGACCCGCAATATATAGGGGTCTAAGACTGGCACGCAATTTGCTGTATACACCCCGATTCACAGTGCTGAAGTTCATCGGCACTTACCTGTTAGTAACCAACGAGGAGGTTAACGAATGAAAAAGACAGTTACGACTATCTTGAGCCTGGCGCTGGCTATCATTATGGTCAGCAGCCTCAGCAGCGGCGTGATCCTGGCCAAGGGCGATGATGATCACGACAACAGAAAGAAGAACAAGAACAAGTATCACACGGTTCATGACGTGGCAATCCTGGACTGTACCAGCGAAGCATTTTTCGGAGCACCCTTGATTTTTAGTGCTTTCAACGGCCCTGACGACATAATGCTGCCAGCGGAGGACGGCTGTGCTGCAAATCTAGCCTTCCTGCTGAACATTGGCTTTGGAAAGCAAGATGTCGGGCTAGTCTCTGTTAACGCGGGGGGAACTTCGATCGCGTTGATGAGTCGTCACACGTTGGTAAGGAAAAGGAGAGAGAAAATCGAAGACTAGAATCTCTCACTGAACCCAACAAAAAATCGATCCCACAACGCGGAGGCGGCACAAAAGTGCTGCCTTTTTGCTTTTAGAACCACGGGAGTGCACTTCGCGCCCAGAAGATTAGGAAAACGAAAAAAGACACGAGACAAAGGATTGGTCTGCGGTCTGTGGTCAGCTGGTCAGCCGGTCAGCCGGTCAGCCGATCAGGTCCTCCCGAAGTGGAATTCCAATCGATTCAATGATATAAGTGGGAACCGAAATGAGCCAGAAAAAGCTGATTGTGGCCGTAACGGGAGCCACGGGTGCCATTTTTGGGGTTCGTCTTCTGGAGTTGTTGCAGGGCTCTGAGGTGGAAACTCACCTGGTATTGAGCAAATGGGCCCGCCGCACGCTCCTTTACGAGACCAAGTACACGCTGGAGCAGGTCCAGGAGATGGCCACAGTGGTTTATCCGCTTCAGGATCAGGGAGCAGCCATTTCCAGCGGATCCTTCGTGACCAGTGGGATGGTGGTCATACCCTGCAGTATGAGAAGCCTTTCCGCCATCGCCCACGGCGCAGGCGACAACCTGATCCATCGAGCCGCCGATGTGGTCCTGAAAGAACGCCGCAAACTGGTTCTGGTGGCCCGCGAATCCCCTTTCAATCAGATTCATCTGGAGAACATGCTGAAGCTGGCCCGAATGGGGAGCATTATCATGCCCCCTGTGCCCGCCTTCTACAACCACCCCAAAGACATCGACGACATCGTCAATCATGTGGCCGGTCGAGTTCTGGATCAGTTCGAGATTCATCTGGACGTGGTGAGCCGCTGGGACGGCATGATCTCTTCGGTACAGTAAAGCCCCTTCTCGAAGAAGACGGCCGAGGGGATTTCGGGTTAGGACTTTCTGATCGAAGGGGAAATCCCAAATTCCAAATCACAAACAAATTCGCTGGAAAACAGTCCATTAACCCACACTCAGAGGTTTTGAACTTGGAATTTAGAATTTGTGATTTGTTTGGAATTTGAGATTTATGATTTGGAATTTACCTTCGCTAGAAGGTAAATCTCATTCCCAGCTGCAGCTGGCGGGAGGAACCCGTGGTGGAAAAGATGGTGGCTGCATTTCCAATGGGAACGCCGCTGGTGTTGTTGAAGATGAGCACTCCACCGCCGGCTCCCCGGTTTTGGGGGTGAGAGAAGTTGGCTCGATTGAGAAGATTGAACACCTCCAACCGGAACTGCAAACCCTGCTCCTCCCTCAGAGGGACGGTCCGGGTCAGGGAGATATCCAGGGTGGCGAAACCGGGTCCGATGAGGGTATTGCGCCCCAGCGTCCCCAGGCGACCTCTGGGCTGTAGTTCGAAGGAAGAGACATCAAAGTAGTTGTCGGGCCCGCCCAGCACGGGATTGTTATCGGCCCCCGGCACCAGGTCGGGCCGGTGCCCTTCACGCACACCGTTGTTGGCAATGTCAAAGGACACGTTGCCGGTGAATGGATAGCCGCCTGAAAGAGTCAGGATTCCAGCCGTCTGCCAGTCGTTGAGCAGAATCCCTGCCACACTGGTTCGGGGAAAACTCAGGGGTAAGTCCCAGGTGTACTGAAAAACAGCATGGTGGGCAATGTGGAAGTTGGAAAGACCCCGGTCAGCACTTCTGTCGAAGTAATAGGGTGCCTCAGGAAGACTGTTGGTAAATTCCCGCCGATAAGCCGAGGCGTCATCCAGCGAACGGCCGTAGGTGTAGTTGAACAGGAACTGCAAACCCGACTCCCAGCGCCGTGTGAGACCTATCTGAAGGGAGTTGTAGGCCGAGTTGGCATCGGTGGAACTGAGGCGAACCGCGTCCAGATTGGAATTGGGTCGCACCGGTCTTCCGGCAGTGTTAAAGACCAGTCTCCCGTCCGGATCCACCGATAGGGGTGCTGGGATATTAATGTCACCCACCCGGATCAGGTGCACTCCTCGGGAGCCAAAATATCCGACCCGGAGGACTAACTGATGGCCCAGTGCTCGCTCCAGCACGAGATGATAGCGCATCATATAGGGGGTCGATAATCCGAATTCGATGGGGTCCTGGCGCGGCCTTCCCGCCCTTCCCCCTCCCAGTGGATTGGGATAAGGAGGACCGATAATGGTGCGCACGGTGGTGAAAGGACTCTGGATCCTCACCCGGTAACCGAAGATGTTCTCACGGATGGACTCATAAAACATCCCAAATCCTGTGCGCAAGACTGTAGGTTCCTTTCCACCGAAGTTCCAGGCCAACCCCACCCGAGGAGCAAAGTTCAAGTGGGAGGGATTTTCAAAGAGAGGATCTCCAACGGTGGGAGCGGCATCGGTAACCTGCCGAAGATTGGAAATCCGGCCCAGCTCTTCCGTGGGTACCGTAAACGATTCGTAGCGCAGACCGTAACTGAGGGTCAGGGATGGATTCCAGCGGTATTGATCGTGGATATAAAGCGCAAACAGGTTCTGGCGATAGGCTCTTTGGGAATCGGCATCCGCCTCGGCGCCGATAAAACGCGCCGTATCGTTGATGAGAAACTCTTCCAGGCTCTCGTAGACCAGCAACCCATCAAAGAAAAAGTTGTAGGCCCCATTACTGCGGTAATGCTTCCAATCAAAACCCCAACGAAAATCGTGTTTTCCGGAAGAAAACTGAAAGGAACTACTGGTCTGATACTGGCCAAAGGGGAAATCCGCGTCAGCGGTGTCGGTGCCGAAGGCAGTCAGGCCTCGAATGTTGATGCGCCCCATGTTGGGACGCCCCGGAACCAGTTTCGGAGCTGCCTCCAACTCGGGAGTACTGGCCACACTTTTACTGGTGTAAGCCCCTCGATTGTAGGCAAAGTGGGCGATGTGCAACAGCCGCGAGGAAAACTGATGAGTCTCCTCGACGGTGAGATACTGATTGCGGGAGCTGAGGTCACTGTCAAACCCCTCGATACTGACCTGAAAGGGAGCCAGCTTCTCACTGTCATGGAAGGTATAGCGCAGAAACAGCGAGTCACTTGAGGTCAGTTGAAAGTCGGTTCGAGCATTGAAGTGCTGGTCGTCCGTGGGCTGTTGCTGCTGAAACAAATACTCGGCGCTGCCGTCTTCAAAGTCCTTTCCGTTGGCCCGAGGATAGCGATTCAAAATAGGCTTGATCTCGTCTGCCACCGTGACTGGACCGCTGGGCAGATTCCCGAGCCGAGCATCATCGTTGGGAACGGTGTTGATCAGAGTCATCC
>CBDUTA010000199.1:0-6884 GCA_965369785.1 uncultured bacterium | reverse complement strand
GAGATGGTGGCCCACTCGGCCGATCCTGATTTGGGCAGGTACCCGGGTCGTGCCCGGACTTCCGGGGGTAAGGCAATGGTGATGTAGCCCATGTTGGACACCGAGGGATCAACGCCTGTGGCGATACCGATTCCAAACAGACGGCCTTCCTCTCTGGCTTTTTTCTGCTGCTCCCGGAGTTTCGTGTACTCGCTCATCTCGACTACCAAATCCATACCCTTCGGGTAGTCTCCACTGTCGTAGATGCCTCCCGTTGGAGTGGTGTAGGGCATGTCCTCGGCCGGGATGAGGTTCTTCATGCGGACGTCTATGGGGTCCAGTTTGAGTTCTTCAGCGATCCTGTCCATCATGCGTTCCTGCTCAAAATAGATCTGCTGACATCCATAGCCGCGGTTCGGGCCGGTCGGACACTTATTGGTCATGACATCGTAAGCGTCCAGTTGAACGTTCCTGACCTTATAAGGCCCGACGAAGTTGCCAATGGGGCGGAAGGTGCAGGCGGGTTCGGGAGCGCGCAGGTAGGCCCCAACATTCTCGATGACTTTGGACTTGATCGCCAACAGCGTTCCGTCGTTTTTCACAGCCACTTCGCGATAAGCCACCCGGTCGGTCTGGCAGGAACTAGCCATGAGATGTTCCTGACGGTCCTCGATCCACTTGACCGGTCGTCCGGCCTTTCGAGAGGCAAGGGACAGGAGAACGATGTAGGGGTAGATACTGCTCTTGATGCCGAAACTTCCCCCAATGTCTGAGGGCACCATAAAGCGCAGCTTGTTCTCATCAACATCCAGAGCTCTTGCCGCCACAGCATGCATGCTGAAGGGGCCCATGAAATTGGATCGGACGGTGAACATTCCCGTTATGGGATCGAAATCGGCAATGACGGCATAGGTTTCCAAAGGAAGGGAGCTGTAGCGAGGGAAGACAAAACGGTCCTTGAGCACCAGGTCGGCTTCCTCAAAAGCTTGATCCACGTCACCATAGTTCAACAGCCGATGACAGCCAATGTTGTCTCCAAGTTCCTCGTGAAGGAGGGGTGCGTCTGCCTCCAGAGCAGCCTCGCAGTGCACAACGGGAGGCAGAGGTTCATACTCGACCTGGATTAATTCCATGGCGTCCTCGGCCACATAGCGATCCGAGGCAACCACCACGGCTACCGGCTCTCCCACGTAGCGAACCTTCCCCACTGCGGCACTGTAGTATTTAAAGGCTGCCGTTACCCCGACCGGAAAGGGTTTGCTCATTTGGCCCACTTCCTCCCCCGTCAAGACGGCAATCACTCCGGGATAGTTCTCTGCTTCGCGGGTGTCGTAAGAGAGAATCTTGGCGTGGGCACGGGGACTTCGCAAAATGGCGGCGTGATGGAGGTTGGGCAGGGTGATGTCATCCACAAAGGTCCCTCGACCGGTCAAGAGGCGGGGATCTTCACATCGTCTGACACTTTGACCCACCCAGGTTTCGCTCAGTTCCTGGCCACTGACTTCCTTCTTCTTGGGTTCGGTGGTCGAGGGCGTCATGACCATCGTTTCGATACCATCCTTCACGAAATGAGTCCTCCGAATTCACGACCAATCGATTATCTACAGGTGTGAACGCATGAAGATATCTGTTCCCCGTTTTCCAGTCAAGTGGGGTTCACCCCCATGCAAGGGAACGCCTGCGCCAGACAGGTAGTCGACAGACCGGAAAATAGCCTGGAAGAGTTGTGATCGACACAACTCTTCCAGGCTATAAGATGTGCTACAAAGTTTATAATCCGACGGCGGGGCTGTGCCGTTTTAAGCGGCTGTGAAATCGACGCTCAGTCGACTGTTTCCCCACTCCAGAACAAGCGTTCCGTTGGAGCCGCGGCCGCTCAGTTCGATGGTCATGGCCTCCACGGGAGCCTTGGTCTTGCCAAGACTTCCGGGAGCTTCGGCCAGTATGTCCTCTGGTTTGGCCCCTCTGCGCCCCGGACTCTTGGAGAGAACAAGCGACCAGCTTTCGGCGTCGGTGAAATGAGCCGAAAGGGTATATTCACCTTTGGCAACCGTTGTCCCGCCGAAGTTCAGATCGACGTCCGTCTTGAGTATGGTGCTTGCGTCTGCACCCATTCTCCAGTAAACCCCCGGCGTGATCATAGTGAGCAGATCCCGGCCGTTGGCCAGGGGCTGATGGTATTCGACCGATACCGTACCCTGCCCGATCTGAGCGCTGGAATTTGCATGTGCATTGCCGTGTCCCAGGGCAAAAAAGGTCACCAGTAAGGGGGTTGCCAGGACCGCGACCACCAGCCATACTTTTTTCTGAATCATTCTTCCCATTGTAAAAACCTCCTGAAATTGGATCGGATTGTGCTGTTTCTGACGGCGAGTATATAGCGACGGCTGAAAGGGAATCAAGAACTTTAATCGTGCGCCTCCGGCAACCGGGGATCGGGTTGAATCCGGTCCCGTATTTGGGCATACCAGTGCATGGCCTGGAGGGATTTAATGGCCATGCGGGTGGTCTCGAAAACCGGCATCTTTAGGCCTTCGATTTCCGAGAGCCACTTGTCCTTCACTTCTCCGCCCAGCATCACGGTAAAAAGCGGCTTTTCGGGGTGCTGCTTCCGGGCTGCCTGGTAAATCTCGGCCATGCCTTCGAAGTCGGCGTTGGAGAGGGCCAGCAGGATCACCAGCACCGCATCGGTGTTCTCATCGTCAAGCACCGACAAAATGCCTTCCTCATGCACCAGCCTGTTTCCGGCACCGAGGGCCGCCCACAGATCGAGAGGATGTGTGGCCGGCTGCCAGGGCGGTAGAAATTTCTTGATTCGCTTCCAGGTGGAATCGGAAAAGTCGGCCAGCTCGAAACCGTGCTGGCGTAGTTCATCGGAGGCCATCACGCCGTTGGCGCCGCTGAAGGTCACAATCCCCACCCGGTTTCCCTGAGGAAGGGGCTGATAGGAGAAGGCCTTCATATACTCGAGGAACTCTTCCAGGTCGTCTGCCCGCACCAGGCCGTACTGGCGGAAGGCATGCCCCAGCAACTCGTCGTCGACCGCCAGAGAACCCGTGTGAGAAGCTGAGGCCCGGGCACCCAGGTCGGTGCGCCCCGGTTTCAGGACGATGATCGGTTTCTCACGCTTGACTCTGTTGGCCACGGAAAGGAAGGAGCGAAGTCGACTCAGTCCCTCCAAATGAAGGGCGATGACCTGGGTGGCAGGGTCCTTCCAGGCATATTCCAGAAAGTCCGTTTCATCCAGGTCGATCTTGTTCCCGAAAGCAACGCTCTTACAAATTCCCAGTCGTTGAACGGTGCGTGCCATCAACTGGTCGGCCACGGCTCCTCCAAAGATGCCCGACTGGGCAGCCAGTGCGATGGGGCCGTCCTGCCAGTTGGTGAAGAGCACGAAGCTGGCCACCAGGTTGGCCTGCATGTTGATAAAACCAATGGTGTTAGGCCCGATGCAGCGAATACCCGACTCTTTGATGAGCTTGCGCAGCTTGGCCTCGGCCTGGGCGCCCTCCTCCCCGACCTCGGCAAAGCCGGCGGCCACAATCACGGCCGCTTTCACCTCTTTTTGCTTGCAGTGTTCGATCATATCCTCGATGTACTGGCCGGGCAGAAGAAAGAAGACCAGGTCGATGGTGCCCGGTACATCGAGGATGTTCTTGTAGGCCTTATAGCCGAGAATCTCGTCGGCGTTGGGATTGATGGGATAGATCTGCCCCTTATAGCGATTGACAATGATGCTCTTGAGCAAGACGTGACCGGACTTTTCCGGATTCGAGGAAGCTCCGATCACCGCTACCGACTGGGGCTCTAATAAGGAGGAAATATCGTTCAAGGTTCTTTAGGTATTCCCAGGTAACTAACTATAGATAGAGCGTATTAGGCATCCAGGATTAGTGCATAATCTGGCCGCCGTCGATGTTCACAACCTGACCGGTGATGAACCCGGCCTGATCGGACGCCAGGAACCTCACGGCGCCCACCAAATCATCGGGCTGCTGAATGCGTTGGAGGCATCGAGCGGTGACTCGCGATTCTAACATCTCCTCTGAATAGTGGGCCTTAACCCCTTCTGTCGAAGTCAAACCGGGGGTGATGGCGTTGACCGTGATCCCGTCGCCACCAATTTCGCGAGCCAGGGCCCGGGTGAATCCTATAGCGGCTCCCTTCGAGGTCACATAGTGCAATATACCGGGGACGCCGCTCAGGGCAGTGTTGGAAGACAGGTTGATAATGCGTCCCCATCCTCGCTCTTTCATGTAAGGGAATACCGCTCGTGCCGCCAGTAAGTAGCCTTTGACATTAACCGACATCACCCGATCCCACTCTTCAACGGGAATCTCGGTCCAGGGTTTCATGGGAAGAAGGGCAGTCCAAAGGGAGGCGTTGTTGATCAGAACGTCGATGCGTCCATACTTGTCATGGGCAGCCTTGGCCATGGCCAGTGTGTCGGATTCGCTGGACACATCGACACGGACCGCCAATCCATCGATCTCATTTGCAATCGTTTGGGCCTCCTCCTCCGCAATGTCGGCAACGACTACCTTGGCGCCGACGGCAGCAAAACCTCGAGAGAAGGCCTTTCCCAGTCCGATTCCTCCCCCCGTAACCACGACAACACGACCGTCAAACTCTCCCATGACTTACTCCTGTCCCATGGATTGTCCGTAACGTTGGATGAATGCAAACCCAAACCACATCGGTTTCCAAGGCTTGTGAAGTGCTCGAAGTTAGTAAACATTCTCAGGCATGTCAAGGGAAAACAGGTGGGGAGAGCTTGGGGACAGTACTCGAATTCTGGGAGGATTCTTGGGACTATCCCCAAGCTCTTTTTGCTTCTTCCCCCCCGCCTGAGATATATGTGAGAGAGAATCCTCGTATTTTATGAAAGAGAGTACTCAGTACAGGAACGGAATTCAGGGAGGAATAGAATGGATGTTCAAGGAAAAGCGGCTCTGGTCATGGGTGGAGGCAGCGGTATAGGACGTGCGGTTGCTCTGACACTGGCCCGTCATGGTGCTTCAGTGGCCATTGGTGATCTTGTTGCGGAACGGGTGGAGCAGGTGGTCGGTGAAATCAAAGAGACCGGACAGCAGGGTCTGGGCAGTGCCGTGGACGTCACCCGACAGGAAGAGGTCAGGAAACTGGTCGAACAGACACTGGAAGCCTTTGGCTGCCTAGACATCCTGGTCAACTCGGCCGGGATCTTTCCCCAGGCGACGGTACAGGACATGGCCGAGGAGGAGTGGGATCAGGTGATCGCCGTCAACTTGAAGGGGACTTTCTTGCCCTGTAAAGCGGTGCTGGACCACATGATTGAAAACAAGGGAGGAAGGATCATCAATATCTCGGCCGGACATGCGATGCGTGGGTTTCCCAAGGCGGCTCACTATTGCGCCTCCAAAGCCGGGGTGAACGCTCTGACCAAAACCCTGGCTCTGGAACTTGCTCAATACGGGATCGTGGTCAACGCCGTGGCTCCCGGTCCCGTGGATTCGCCCTTGCCCCGAGGGGGAAGGCTCTATACCGAAGAAGAGAAGCAGAGGATTGGTTCCACCCTTCCTCTGGGTCGAATGGGGACCCCCGAAGAGCTTGCCAATACGGTCCTCTTTCTGGCCTCCGATGCCTGCAGCTGGATGACCGGGCAGGTCGTTTATCACAACGGCGGCGATATGATGTTGGGATAAGGCTTGGTGTAAGAAAAAAGCCGCTCTAAGAGCCGTCACTACAAAGAACGGCCACGACAACATGAGGATGCATCCTGAGTTTGTAGCGTCCGTTCTCAGAACGGGCCAGAGTCTGTCATTCAAGTTTTGAACAAAAAAGTACATCTTTGAGATCAGACCGCCTATGATGTGAAGACTTTGTTTCAGAGGTCCAGATGATCGTTGGTGTTCCTGTAGAGACTTATCCGGCGGAGCGGCGAGTGGCCCTGGTGCCGTCGGTCGCGGCTGATCTGGCCCAGGCCGGTCTGGAAGTCGTCGTGCAACAGGGAGCGGGTGAGAAGGCCGGCTTTCCAGATGCCGCCTACCAGAAAGTACAAGCGCGTCTGGTACCCGATCGCACTCTACTCTTTTCCTCGGCCGATATCATCCTGCAGGTGAATCCCTTAGACGCCCACCCGGGTGGCGATGACGATCTGGACTTGCTGCGTTCGGGTCAAATCGTGCTGGGACTCCTGAATCCTTTTGGGGCCCCCAAAACCGCGCAAAAACTTGCCCAACGAGGAGTCACTGCATTCGCATTAGAGCTGCTGCCCCGCATCGGTCGGGCACAGTCCATGGATGCGCTGACCTCCATGGCCACGATAGCCGGCTATAAAGCCGTTCTTGTGGCCGCTGGAGAGCTCAATAAGATGTATCCCTTGATGATGACCGCCGCCGGAACCATCCGGCCGGCCCGAGTTTTTGTCATTGGGGCAGGTGTGGCCGGGTTGCAGGCGATCGCCACCGCCCACCGACTGGGGGCCATCGTGCAGGCCTATGACGTACGGCCTGTGGTCAGAGAACAAGTGGAGAGCCTGGGGGCCAAGTTCGTGGAACTGGAGTTGAAGACCGAGGGAAGTGAGGGATCGGGAGGATATGCCCAGGTCATGAACGAGGAGTTCTACCGACGCCAGCGAGAAATGATGGCCCGGGTGGTTGCCGAAAGCGACGTTGTGATTACGACAGCAGCGGTTGCTGGCAGAAAGGCTCCCATGCTCATCAGTGAGGAAGCGGTTCAGGGAATGCATTCAGGATCGGTCATTCTGGATCTGGCCGCAGAAGGGGGCGGGAACTGCGAGTTGACTCAGCCCGGGGAGAAGGTGGAATACCATGGCGTCACCATCCTGGGGCCCACCGACTTACCCTCGACCGTGGCTCACCACGCCAGCCAGATGTATGCCAGAAACGTCGCCGCTTTTCTCC
>CBDUTA010000198.1:0-6998 GCA_965369785.1 uncultured bacterium | reverse complement strand
AATATCCCTGGCCCTCATGGACAGGGAGGTATCCAGCAGAAAGACCACGTTGATCTTCTTATAGATGTCTTCCTCTCTCTTGAGCTCGAATTGAGGTTCAGCCACAGCCAGGATCAAACTTCCGGATGCCAGAATGAACAAGAAGGTTAACCGAACATAGCGGAACCGGGTCGAGAGATGGCTGAAACGTTCCACCTGGTCCATCTGAAACTGGGTTCTCACTTTGGTGATGTAGCGAAGAATAAACCAGAAAAGGAGAACCGCTACGGGAAGGAGGAAGAGAAGATTGAGGTATTGAGGAGCGCCAAAGGACACGGATTCTATCCTGCTATCTTGGTGTCGGCCTGTTCGATTTGATCTCTGGGTCGCAGGACTTTTACCGGCTTCTCATCCTGGTCCTGCTCTGCTTGCTCCAGAGCTGTTCTCACCAGTTCGTAGTTGAATCGAATGTTCCACCGTTGATCACTATCTTTTTCCAGGGACTTCCGAAATTGATCCTGAGATCGATGAAACCAGGCAAATGCATCCTCCATCATTTCTTCCTGAATGCCCTTTTGGAAGTAGGCATTGCCACTCCAAAAGAATGCTGATGCCACGTCTTCGATGTCTTCCTGAATACAAATGTCGGCTAATTCAATGGCCTCGTCATACTTGCCCGCCTGGTACAGAAGTCTCAGCTGGGCAATCATGGCTCCGGAGTATTCCTCTTCGAACTGATTTCTCAGCAGCGATGGACTGCTGAGGAACTCAACCAGATTCTTGTACTCCGTCAGTGCTTCTTCTACCATCTGGCCGTGTTCCAACTGCTGGGCTGTGCGCTCACGACCACCTACCGAGGACTGAAGAGAGGCGTAGGCCAGCAGGATTACGGAAGCGATGACGATCAGGGCCAGTAAGAGGGGTAAAATTCCAAATTCTTTCTTTTTCACGGCACTTAAACTATCAGAGAAAAAATTGCTGCGTCAACGATTATCTGTAATATAAGGGGCTGGCCTCACAATTTTGTCTCGGTCGAATCTTCTGGGAAGGGTGAAACATGGGAAAAGTCGTGATTCTTTCCACCGGCGGGACCATCGCCATGGATCAGACAGCGAGTTCCTCTCACCCCGTGCCCTCCTTGAAAGGCCGCGACTTCGAACAACAATTAGCCTCCCAGTTTCCAACCGATATTGAAATTTCGGCAGAGGACATAATCAACATACCCAGTGCCCATATTTCACTTGAGACCATCCAGGAGATTTGCCGGAAAGCCCGGCGTCACTCATCCAACCCGGATTTGGCTGGAATAGTGGTCACCCACGGCACCGATACCATGGAGGAAAGCGCCTACTTTGTGCACTTGTGCTACAGCGGTTCCCAACCCGTCGTTTATACCGGCGCCATGCGTTCTGCCAATGAAACGGGATACGAAGGGTTGAGGAATCTGATTTCCGCTCTTCGGGTTGCCTCTTCCCCAGAGGCCAGGGACCTTGGAGTGTTGATGGTGATGAATGAACAGGTTCATTCTGCAGGCGAGGTGAGAAAATTTCACACTCAAAGGGTGGACGCATTTCAGTCGCCTCCTTACGGTCCCATCGGTGAGATCGCCTTTGACAAGCTCGACATCAAGCGAAAGATTACCCGGCCCGCTCAGTGTCTTGAGCCAGACTACGCGACTCCTGTTCCCCTGGTAGCGCTCACCGCGGACTTTGAAGTTGCTCTGCTGGAAGCCGTTCAAGAGATGAAGCCTAGAGGAGTCGTTATCGAAGCCCTGGGAGGGGGACGAGTCCCACCCAAGGTCATACCTGTTCTGGCAAATCTGATCGAGTCCGGAGTTCCCATTGTGATGACGACCCGATGTGGTATTGGACCGGTGATCGACCAGTACGGCTACGCGGGTGCTCATCGCGATCTGAAAAGACTGGGATGCACGTTCGCTCATCATCTCTCCGGATCAAAAGCAAGGATCAAGCTGATGCTGGCTCTGGGAAACGGATTCGATGCAACCCGGCTGAACAGGTTTTTCGAAGCTGAATCGTAACGAGACACTAGACATGAGATACGACCTGGCCATTGAAGGGGGAACGCTGGTCAGCGGGACCGGCCTGGAGAACCAAAACCTCTACATTCAAAAGGGTGTGGTCGCTCATGTCACCACAGATCGGCTGGAGGCGCGGCAGCACCGCGATGCGTCGGGTCTGTTGGTTCTCCCGGGGATGATCGATGGCCATGTCCACTTTCAAGATCCGGGCGACAGCAGCCGTGAAGATTTTGTCTCGGGTTCCAGCGCCGCAGCTGTCGGTGGGGTCACGACGGTGATCGAGCACACCCACAGCCATCCTGTCCGCAATGCCCGTTTTTTGCAGGAAAAGATTGTCCACCTCCAGAATCGGTCCCTCGTGGATTATGGATTGGGTGCCCATGTGTGGCCCGAAGACATTTCAGAGGTGGAAGAATTGTGGCGTGCCGGCCCTCAGTTTTTTAAAGTGTTTACCTGCAACACCCATGGGGTGCCCGCCATTCTAGCGGGAAAGATGCTGCAGTTTTTTCGATCCCTGGCCAGGTTTGACGGTCTTTGTCTGGTCCATTGTGAGGATGAATTCATCACGGCCGACAACGAGGCGTCGCTCAGAAAGCTGGGCCGGAAGGACTATGGGATTCTTTCCCAGTGGCGAAGTCAGGAGGCTGAGCAGGTCGCCGCAAATACCGTGGCTCTGCTGGCTGGACTCACGGGCGCCCCAACCATCATTGCTCACATTAGCCACCCGGAGGTTCTCGACATCGTGGCCCGGGGACGACGGGAGGGAGTCAGGCTGTGGGCGGAATCCTGTCCCCACTATTTCTATCTTTCCGAGGAGGATATTCTCAAGCACGGACCCTACCGGAAATGTACGCCCCCCGTGCGCAGTAAAGCACAGGCTGAGGGACTTTGGCAGCGGCTGGCAGGCAGCGAGATTACCCACATTTCCAGTGATCACGCTCCCTCGACCCTGTCCCAAAAAGCCGAGGGCGTGGAGGATATGTGGGAGGGACACTTCGGATTACCTGGTGTGCAGACCACTCTCAGTATGCTCCTGAACGCTGTGAATACAGGGCGCTGTAGCCTGGAACGCGTCGTGCAGTTGGTCGCTGAGAGGCCGGCTCAGCTTTATCGCCTCTGGCCTAGGAAAGGAAACCTGCAGCCGGGAGCAGACGCGGATATCGTCCTTATCGACATGAACGGCAAGCAAACCCTGAGCAACACTAACATGCTCAGCCGCTCTGGGTGGACCCCCTATGATGGAGTGAAAGTTCAAGGATTTCCGGTTGCCACCTATGTGAGGGGACAGCTGGTGGCAAGTGAGGGCAAGGTCGTAGCCAAGCCGGGTACGGGCCGCTTTCTTCCCGGGCCTGGAGCTGAGGACTGAGTGATGAGGCAAAGGGGACAGAGCAAACCGTTCCCTTTTTAAGAGAGGAAAGGTTGTTTATGGAGAATCCGAAGTACGTCTCCGTCAATGGGATCAAAACGAGATACTTTGATGAGGGATCTGGAGAGCCGCTGATCCTTTTCCATGGGGGGAGCTTCGGGAATACCGACAACGTGGATCTTGCCGATAATTGGGACCGGAACTGGTCCTGGTTTCTCAAATCGTTTCATGTTTACGCTCTCGACAAATTGGGTCAGGGATTCACCGAGCTTCCTCAAAGGGATGAGGACTACACGATGGCGGCAGTGGTCCAGCATGCCTATGATTTCATCCAGGAAATGGGCCTGAAGAAGGTCCACCTGGTGGGTCACTCTCGGGGTGGTTTTCTGGTCACCCGATTGACTCTTGAGCACCCGGAGCTGGTCCAAACACTGGTGATCGTGGACAGCGGAACCCTCGCTCCAGGCGAAAATCCGAGCAACGCCAGGGAGCGTTCCAAGATGGGCCGGGCCAAACTTCTCTCCCTTGCCCCCAAACCTCTGCTGAGCCGGGAAAGTTTGCAATGGGTGAGTGAGGCTTTTTCCTCCTCGACAGAGCACGTCACTGGAGACTGGATCGCCATTCGACATCAAGTGGCCAATCTTCCCCAATCGATCCAGGCCGTAGAAAAGATGTCCACACTGTTTTCCACGACCTTTCTTCCTCAGCTGGCCCGGCAAAAAGAAGAGACCCTGCAGTGGATCCAGGAGGGCAGGCTGAAAACTCCCACCTTGATTGTTTGGGGTTACAATGACCCCTCAGCAACGATATCGGGTGGCCTGGAGCTGTTTGGTCTGTTGGCTCCCGGCGTCTCGCGTGCCCAGATGCACATCTTCAATAACGCCGGCCACTACTCCTACCGGGAGTACCCGGAGGACTTTGCGCGAGTGGTCACCGATTTTATACAGGGAGGCGGGCCCACAGGCTGAAGCCTGCGGCTCTGACAGAGTAACGAAAACAGGCAGGGTTGAAGGTTGGCGAGGAATAATCAGAGCCGTGGGCTTTAGTCCACGGGCCCTTTCGTTTGCGAAAGAAGGGCTGTAATATAGCTTGATCGGAACAACTAAAACGTCCTCAAGGCATCTCGGATAGTAAGAGGGCCAATGCTATGAAAAAACTGTATGTGCTTTTGCTGATGCTGTTTATGATTTCCCCGGCTTTGGGTCACGGGGGCTCGCTTTCGCGAGAGACTTTGGAGAAATTCTTTCCCGAAGCCGACAACTTCGTCAGTCGTAAGAAATCTTTAACCCCTCAGCAACTCCTTAAGGTAGAAAAGGCTTCTGAAGATAAGGTCCAGGCCGTGGACAAAGATTTGGTGGTCTATGTCGCCATCGCTAAAGACCCTCAGACCAATAAAATGAAGTCGATTGGGGCAGTTTTGATGGTGGACGCCGTGGGTGCCAAAGGCACCGTAGATTTGGCTGTGGGTTTCAATCTGGATGGTTCCATCAGGAAGGTTCTCATCATGGAAAATAAGGACGACAAGGAATTGGAGTCCGAGGCCTTTTTGGAGCAACTGGAAGGGAAAAGCCCCTCCGAAAGCTGGGACCTGGAGAAGGAGTTTCGGCTGGTGGGAAATCCCGCCAGCGCCCAGGCAGTCATCCGGGCGGTCCGCCGAGGGATGTACCTCTTCCTGGCTTTTATGGGCCGATAAGATTTTTAGCTTGCACTGAAATCCACTCATTGAGCGCTGTCGACCCGGAAGTGACATGTTAAACGCCATCATCCGTTTTTCCCTTCAAAATCGGCTCCTGATTATTGCCGCATCCGCTTTCCTGGTGGTTTACGGCGGCTACATCATGGTCAATCTTCCGGTTGACGTGCTGCCGGACATTAACCGTCCCATGGTGACGATCATGACCGAGTCCCATGGTCTGGCCCCCGAAGAGGTGGAGCGTCTCGTCACTTTCCCCTTGGAAACTCTACTCAATGGGGCCACCAATGTGGAGCGAGTTCGCTCACAATCGGCGCCGGGACTTTCCATCATCTGGGTTGAGTTTGGTTGGGATACCAACATTTATATCGCCCGACAGATCGTCAACGAGAGGCTTCAACTGGCATCGGCTCAGCTTCCTCCCGATGTGGTTCCGGTGATGGGACCCATCAGTTCCCTTATGGGAGGAATTCATCTCATCAGTCTGCGGGCGGAAGAGGACAGCATTTCCGATCTGGAACTTCGGACGCTGGCCGATTGGACCATCCGTCCCCGGATTCTAGCCATTCCGGGCGTGGCCCAGGTGGTCAACATGGGAGGTGGGATCCGACAGTATCAGGTTTTGGTAAACCCCCAAAGAATGAGGGATTTTTCCATTAGTCTGGCTGAGTTGGAGAGGGCCATTGGCTTCTCCAATTCCGCTACTTCGGGAGGGTTTCTCAATCAAGGTGGCCAGGAGTTCCTGATTCGAAACATAGGACGGATCGAGACGCTGGACGATCTGAAGAACACGGTGGTCGCCTTACGCGGATCGGTTCCCGTGTATGTTCGGGATGTCGCCCGGGTTCAGTTTGGTCCTCAGGTCAAGCGGGGAGAGTCCTCCTACAATGGGCAGTCTGCGGTCATTATGCAGATCACCAAGCAGCCGGGTGCCAACACCTTGGAGCTGACCGAGCGGGTGGAGGCGGCACTGGATGAGATTAGCGCCGGCCTGCCCGAAGGCGTGGTGGTGGATCCAGCGGTCTTTCGCCAGGCCGACTTCATTTCAACTGCCATCGACAACGTGATTGAGGCACTTCGAGATGCTTCTGTGTTGGTGGTCATCGTTCTGTTTCTCTTCCTGCTGAACTTCCGAACCACAACCATCACTCTGACCGCCATTCCGCTCTCCTTTTTGATCACCGCGGTGGTGATGAAGTTCTTTGGAATCAGCATCAACACCATGATGCTGGGTGGATTGGCCATTGCTATTGGCGAGTTGGTGGACGATGCCATCGTGGATGTCGAAAACGTTTTCCGGAGACTGCGCGAGAATCGCCAGAGCTCCCATCCCGAGCCGGCCTTGACCGTTGTTTTTCGGGCTTCGAGCGAGATTCGAAATTCCATTGTCTTTGCCACCCTCATCGTGATTTTGGTCTTTTTACCCCTTTTCTTCCTGAGTGGAGTGGAGGGGCGGCTTTTCACTCCTTTGGGCATTGCCTACGTGGTCTCCATCCTGGCCTCGCTTTTGGTCTCATTGACCCTCACACCGGTGCTTTGCTACTACCTCCTGGGCCGCTCCAAGCTCCTGGAGCGAAGGGAAGATGGTTGGCTGGTCCGACAGCTCAAGCATGGGCAGACCCTGCTTCTGGACGTGACTCTGGAGCACCCCGGGAAGATTCTTCTTGGGGCCGCTTTCCTGGTACTTTTTGCCCTTTCTTTTATCCCCTTGATGGGCCGGACCTTTCTTCCCGGCTTTAATGAGGGAAGCTATACCATTAACGTGCTGGCCGCCCCGGGCACTTCACTTCCTCAATCGGACCAAATCGGCATCCGGGCGGAACAACTTCTACTGGAAGTGGAGGAAGTGGTCTCGACCGGACGCCGCACGGGGCGGGCGGAATTGGATGAGCATGCCGAAGGGGTCCATTACAGCGAAA
>CBDUTA010000197.1:0-7049 GCA_965369785.1 uncultured bacterium | reverse complement strand
CACTCATGGACACGATTCCTTGGCTTCAGCGTTTTCGATTGCCTTTAACTCCCTCCCGGAATAAAATTGAGAACACCCCAGGGAATACCAGGATGACACAAACCGTTTCGACTCTCACACCAGGAAAAGAGGTAAAAGACATTGGCTGAATCCCACTACGACGTCGCTATTGTGGGGGCAGGATTTTCCGGACCGATTCTGGCCGCCAAGATTGCCCAGAACGGCGTCCACCCTCAAACCAGAGACAAGCTCAAGGTTGCCTTGATCGAGGCCGGCCCTTATTTCAAGGGGGCTCCGCGGCCCGGCTACGGTTCCCCGCTCCGGCGGCAGATGTTCACCAATATGCGGGATGGCTCCGAGCTTGCTTATCTATGGGAGGGAGACATGAGCCGCGCCAAGCTGGTGGGGGGAACCTCCGTGCACTGGGATGCACAGGCCTTTCTTCCCTTCCCCATCGACTATGTCCTCTGGGAGAAGGAGACAGGCGTTGACTGGACGCAGGATAACCTCCAAGAGGCGGTGGCCGAGATCCGCCGGGTGTTCAACGTCCACCCGTTTCCGGCTGAGGTGGACACGCCCGGGAACAAACACTTCTACCAGGTAGCCAAGAAGATGGGCTTCGATCCGAGACGGGGAGAGACCGCCCGCAAGAACTGCCTCTACTGTGGTTATTGCAGCAGCCCCATCATGTGCAAGTACGACTCGCGTGCAGGGACACTGGTGACCTACATCCCTGTGGCGGAAGAGAACGGGGTGGACATCATCCCCGATACCACCGTGGAGAAGATTCTCATCGAAGCCAAAAACGGCCGGGGGACGGCTAAAGGGTTTGCCTGCACTTCGGCCGGTAGGAACTTCCAGATTACGGCCGACAAGATCATGGTGTCCTGTGGCTACCTGGGTACTCCTCTTCTCCTCATGCGCTCCGGATATGGCCCCGGCGACTGGCGGGGGAATCCGATCCAGGTGGTGAATGACAATATCGGCAAGAACATCGATGGACATCCCTTCACGGCAGGTGTGAGCGCGCTCTTTGACGATTTCCTGGGGGATGGGAAGGAGCGAAGTGTAGGCGGGTACTACATGATCCACGACGACCGTGCGGATGGAGAGGGGCGGCTGCTTTTCCGAGCCGGATTCGGGGTCCACCGATTCCCGGATCGGGAGGCCGTCAACGCCTTTGCTCCAGAGTTTGGGCGAGCCCACAAACAGTTCATGAAGGAGGGAGGATACCTTCGCATCGGGTCACTGAATCCCAGCCTCAGCAAGCCCTCCGGACGCTGGTACATGGACCCCGACGGAAAACTCCTTTACGGAGGCGACCACAGCCTGACCATCCGCAGGGCCCAGGAGGGTATGGAAATGGCCCGAGCGATATTGAAGGAGATGGGCGCCCGCAAAATCCTGCCCGCCGAGTCCAAGGTCCGTATCTCTCCCCGAAACGGTGGAGCCCACAAGGTGGGTTCGTGTCGTGCCGGCGTCGATCCGAAAATGTCGGTGGTCAATCCCTACTTCGAATCCCACGATGTGAACAATCTATGGATTTGCGACGGGAGCGTCATCCCCAGGGTGAGCACGGGTAACTCGGGAACACCGCAGGCTTCCGTGAGCGTCTTCGCCGCCCAGCGCATCGTCGACAGGCACTTCAGCTAGCCTTCCGGAAGTCCTCCCAGTGGACGTATCTACCCGGACTTCTTGGTAAAGCGCAGGGCCTTTTGCTTGACTGTCGGGGCCAGCACTTCGCGCTCCAGTTGGGCTATTTCCCGCTTCTCTTTCAGCTTCTGGGCGTTACGAGCCAGCACTGCTTCCAACTCAGGATCCGGATTCCCCCCTTGACCCTTGGCCCTGAGAAGAGCATAGGAGTGGAGCAGACCGTTGGAACTGCTAATTTCAAACACACCTTTTGCGCCGAGGAGGCTTTGCTTGATCCGCGTAAGGATGCCCATAATTCCTCCTAAGTCATTCCTGCAAGGGAGGCAACTCAACTTCCCCCTCTCATATTAGATGTCCTAAGTGTGACTAAATTGTGTCACAACCCGCTCAACCCTCACTTATTTTAGGGGTTGATCAAGGAGAAGATAATAAAGGGGATACAGGGGACACTCATTCGGCGAACCAAGCAAAAGGGCTCACGGGGGTTGCCTCGTGAGCCCAACCATTGGCCTGTTGTAGTCCGATGGTAACCGCCATCGAAGATCTTCCGATTAGCGAACCGGAATTATAACACGAAGGAAAGGGATCATGGGAGGGATTAAGGTTCGGAGTCTTCTTCCCCACCACCTGGGTACAGGATGTCCAGCAACCGGATCATTTTAGATTCGATTTCCTGGTGGTTTTCACTGAACTCAATACCAAAGGAAGCCGGCTGATCGTTCTCAGTGATCCGCCTGGCTTGAGTCCGAAAAGGGATTTCTTCCTGGCCCACCTGCAAGACCACCACAAGTTGAGCACCCTCTTCGGGGATACGTCTGGCACCCGTGATCAAAGCGCCGCCATGGGAGAGATTCGTTACTTCTGCCGGAAACACCTCATCCTCCCAAGCAACCGAACAGGGAATGGAAGCTCTCAAACGTTGAAATCGACGATTTCCCCGAGTCTCCATGTTATGAACATGATCTCATATTCCGCTGCAGTCAACGAATCTACCCGATTGTCCTGTCCCGGGTAAGCTCCAAACGAGACAGAGCCCTATGCTAGTTTGACAGGATGTCAAATCAAAAAGAGTCCTTGAGCGACTTCTGGGAAGATTGGAATCAGGAATGGCGTGTCGCCTCTGAAGCGGTCGTCAGCCCGGCTACCCTGGTGGTCTTGATCAGTACCGTTATTTTGGGTTGGGTCGCCATCAACCAACACGAGGGCCTTTTTCTGGCAGCGATTTTCACTTTAGGGACCTCGGTAGCGGCCGGTATCCTGGGGGCACTGATCTGGGACCGGTGGATCCGATTGACAGGACGGAGCGTCCTCGTGGACAAGGGACAATCGGCGATACGTAGTCTGAAGCTCCTGTGGAGAAATCTCAATGCCTGCCAGGGGCGTGTGACCACTTACCTGGATCGACAGAAAACGGGTGTCGCCGGGGACGTTGTCAATACCTGGCTGGAAGAGGAAATTCAGAGACTCGCCACCCTCCAGGAAGAAACTCTGAATGCCATCTCCAACTGGACCGACATCATCCCGGAAGCAGATGTCACCTCCCAACTTGCTCTCTACCGAGAACTCCAAGCTTCCGTGTTGACTCTTAAAACAGCCAAGGAAGAGCTGGAAGCCGGCCTAAAGAGAGTCAGTGGAGTGGATACTGAACGAGCGCTGGAGTTGAACCGGCAGTTCCGGAAAAGAGAAGCCGAACTGGAAGAAGTAAAAAAACAGCTCACCGTTGAAGCTGTGCGGTTGGGCACCTCCGTTCTAAGCGGCTTATCCGAGCCCCCTGCTTCGATGGTGAGAATCGGGCTCGATCCCCTTCAATCCTCCGAAATCCATCGCGGCTCGGACGATGTCAAGTTTATAGGGCTCATCGGTCGTTGCGAGCAGTGTGGGGAGAAATTCACCACGGATCACATCGGTCAATCCAGGTGCACGGCCTGCCGGCAGATCGCGGTTTCCGTGAAAAGCATGTAAACACAACACTTTATACAGATCATCGAAAGCGAACTCTAAGAGGTACTGGGACCTCATTCAGGAGCGACGCTTTGAATTGACGTAAATTGACAAACTCTGCCCTAAAATGACCTTTTACGTCAAAACAAAGGCATTTCCCCTCTCCAATCGAATATTCGGACTACCTGAAAAAGCTTCATAACTCCATTCATAGGAGTCAGTTAGATTCATATTCCCACTTTTGGTACAGAACTTGCTATGGAGCCAGGTATGTCACATTACATCGATCAAAAAAGAACAGGTTCCAAACCGCTGCTCTCAGCAGCAATTCTGCTCCAGAAGGACAAGATCAACAAGGTACCTCGTGACCGGGAACTTAGCGAGAAGGTTGAGGAGCTGGCCAAGACTTCACTTGAGCTCTGTCAGCGGTTCGCCGATCCGTCTCAAGATCAGACGGATACTCCTCAACTCACAAGGAAATGGCACGAACTGGCTCAAGCCATTCGAAGCCTCTCGCACTGACCTTCCGGGTACCCGGTTGTTGTTTGTCTTGCTCTGGGTCAAGCAGAGAAGGTAGGACAAGGTACGCTCTTCATCAGGGAGGACTTCTGTCCCCGGTATGAGCGCCCGGAATCCGTTGAAGCGGAATGGGACATTTTGGGCAGTCCCCTACTTCAGGGCCTGGCCAGAGTGACCGACTCTGGAGCTTACCCGGGAAGAGATCAAACTGGGTCAGGAATTCGGCTTACGCGACCTGGGTTTCGGTCTGCGGTTCGGCCTGTGTTGCAGCGGCTGGTTCAACCTTTGGGGCAGCTTGTGCTTGAGCCTTGGATCCTGTGGGATCCTCTTGAACGACTCGGCGGCGTTGACGGGAAGCCTGCAAGAGCTCCTCCAACAATGCAGTCGTTTCATTTTGCGCAGCGGCGATAGTGTCCATCATGACCACTACGCTCAAGAACACGGTTCCGATCAAGAACAACATCAAGCCCTCGATCTCCTGAGTGGCACGGGAGCTGAAAAAGATCACAAAACCCAAGCCACCGGACAGCAAACCTGATACGAGAAAGACAGTTTTCATGGATTCCTCCTAAGTTACTTACTTTCGAGGTTCAGAATAACCAACGGCTCGTGCCAGTGCTGTGATGGTGCTCACATACACTTTCTTTCGTTTTTCTGGAAACTTTACAGGATTTGACGAGAAAAAAATGACCTGGGGCTAGCCCGGATTATTCATAGGTTCTAGTCACGAAGCGACGAAAGCGCTGACCTGAGTGCGTTGCGCCACGGGCGAGGGCACCCGTTTGCGGGTCGGCCCCCACAAACGTACTCTCTGAGTACGTTGAGGAGACCGGGGGTACCCGCTTGCGGGTCGTGCAACACAGGCGGTGCGCAGCGCACGCCGGATGATTTCGTCGCTGCAGTAGAGAACTTATGCATAGTCCGGGCTTAACCCGGAGACACAGCACGCAACTTGTCCAAATCGTCTCGGTTAAAAAGAAGACGATAGTCCAGTCTCACAGAGGGGATGGTCTTTCTCCAAGCCCAAGTGTAGATCGCGCTCTGTCTCACCCCTAAATATTTAGCGGCTTCCTCAACCGTAAGCAGCTCCCTCGCTGCATCCCACAAAACGGCCATGGGAGCACCTCCCTCTCTAGGTCAATCGGTTCGTGCCTTATTTCGTGCCTTATAAGGCGGTATTTTTTAACACAGACGGGTGACTCATATTTTCTAAAAAAAAGGACAGACCACCCCTGGAGAGGGTTCCCAACCGAGGCGTTGGAACCTACAACGTTATTTAAACCCATGAAAATGAAACCTTTAGCTTCAATGACACTCTTATCCACAAGTAGCCCGGATGATGCATAGGCTCTCGTCACGGAAATAGAGAATTTATGCATCGTCCGGGCTAGCACCGTCCCTTGATACCCTAGTGTTTGCTATGGAAGTTGCTAAAACCCTTTTGGGTCCAAACACATTCCTCTGGCTCGCCCCTCTGGCCTTGTCTCTGGGTCTGGCAGGTTGTGGTCGTTCTCAACCCCCTCCCGATATCCGTCCTCCCATCGAGGCCGGTACCTCACATCCGGATTCCACAGACGAGGAGGAAAGGGCCGGCCTCTTTCACATCGTAGAACCAGGGCAGACCCTGTACTGGATCTCCAAACACTACGGCGTGAGTGTCCAAGAGTTGATCCGGCTCAACCACCTCAGCAATCCTGACGAATTGTACGTCGACCAGAGGATTTTCGTCCCGGGAGCTCGAGCCCTGACTTGGTCCTGGCCCGTTCCCGGAGGTGAGATTCTTTCTTACTTCGGGGAACGCCGTAGCGGTCACCGCCATACCGGGATGGATATCCGCGGAAAAAAGGGCCAAGAAGTGCTGGCTGTACGCTCCGGTCGGGTACTGTTCAGCTCCTCTATGCGCGATTATGGCAGGACCATCATCCTGGACCACGGAGACGGGCTGCGCTCCCTCTACGCTCATAACTCAAAACTGCTGGTTCAAAAAGGCCAGCAGGTTTACCGCGGCCAGGCTATCGCCCGGGTGGGGCGAACGGGCAACGCCACCACCGAGCATTGCCACTTTGAAATCCGCAGGGGTGAAGTTCCGGTTGACCCGCTTCCCTATCTACGGCAGTGAACGGTAAACCTTTGAAATGAGCCGACCTGAGCAAAAGGGAAGATCATCTCCCTTGTATTCTCTGTTCCGTGATTCTGGTGTAAACTATGAGGATGGACCTGAGTGAGTTTCAAGATCTTCCTGACGAAGCCCGAATGTGGGTTCACTGCTTTGAACAGGAGTTAAGCGAGGGACAACAGGAAATCATCCAAAAAGGACTGGAAGAATTCCTGCCCCAATGGGTTTCCCACGGCACTCCGGTGAAAGCCGCCTTCAAGATTCTGTCCGGACACTTTGTGGTGACGGCCGCTTACTCCCAGGACGGGGTTTCGGGCTGCTCGATGGACAGTCTCCTGCGCAATTTCAAAACCTTCAAAACGAGCTACGGATTGGACGGTCTCAAAGGCGGTCTTCTTTTCTATCGAGACAAGGAAGGGAAGATTCAGGCGGTGGATCAGCTCAAATTTCAGGATCTCATGGAATCGGAGGAAATCACTTCCGAGACCCAGGTCTTTCAAACTCTCCTGGGCAACCTGGGACAACTGCGGGCCGGTGAGTTTGAAACCTCTTTTGAAAAGTCCTGGCTCTCCAGGACCTTTTCTCTCCCCGCCCATAAGGGATAAGTCGCTAAAAAAGGTCTCCGAACGGGCGGCGGTGGAAAGCTGAGGAGAAGAACCGGCCCGGCTGACCGGCCCGAGAACAAAAAAAGGGCGACCCTTTTGGGTCGCCCTTTTCTTTGAGGGGTGCGAACTTAGCTCGTCTTACTGGCCCAGGGGGCTAGAAGCGGTCGTTGCAGCTCCGCTGGTGGAGTAGCGGATGACGCCCGACTCATCAGAGA
>CBDUTA010000196.1:0-7064 GCA_965369785.1 uncultured bacterium | reverse complement strand
TCATGGCCACCAAGTGTGCGGAATTCGACGTCCATGGTCGAGTTCTTCAAATCCATCCGGGGCCGATCGTCACCACTTTTGAATTCAAACCCGAGCCCGGGATCAAGTACAGTAGAATCACCAACCTGGCTGACGACCTCTGCCTGGCGCTGAAGGCTGAGTCAATTCGCATCGATCGAATTCCAGGGAAAAACACGGTGGGGATCGAAGTTCCCAATCTTCACCGCCAACCCATCCGCCTGCGGGAACTCCTGGAAGGAACCGCCTTTCAGCAGTCCGGTTCTCCGCTCACCCTGGCACTGGGCAAACTGATCAACGGAAACTCTTACATCAGCGATCTGGCCACCATGCCTCATCTTCTCATCGCCGGGGCCACCGGCTCCGGAAAGAGTGTGGCTCTGAACTGTGCCGTCTGTTCGATTCTCTACAAGAGCAGTCCGGCCCAGGTGCGTTTTATCATGATTGATCCCAAAAGGCTGGAACTGGGAGTCTACGAAGACATCCCTCATTTGCTTACTCCCATCGTTACCGACCCCAAACAGGCCTCCATCGCACTGGCCTGGACCGTCAGTGAGATGGAAGAGCGTTACAAATTACTGGCCCAGGAGGGCGTCCGCAACATCAGCCAGTACAACAAGTTAGTTCTTCGAAAGGGAAAAGACTCTGAAGAGAAATCCCCGCTCCCCTACATCGTCTTGATCGTGGACGAACTGGCAGATTTGATGATGACCGCGGGTAAGGAAGTAGAGGCCTCGGTGACTCGTCTGGCCCAAATGGCCCGGGCCATCGGTATCCATCTGATCCTGGCCACACAACGGCCCTCGGTAGACGTTTTGACCGGCCTCATTAAGGCCAACTTCCCCTGCCGAATTTCTTTTCGTGTGGCCTCGAAGGTTGATTCGCGCACCGTTTTGGACTGCAACGGCGCGGAACAACTGTTGGGCCACGGAGACATGCTATTCTTGCCTCCTGGAACTTCTCGTTTAATCCGCCTCCATGGCGGCTACATCAGCGAAAAGGAAATCCATAAGGTTACGGACTTCCTCAAAAAGCAGGCTCAACCTGAGTATCAAAAGGAAGTGCTGGTTGAGAAAGACAAAGCGGCAGAGGGCGCCATCCTCG
Organism: uncultured bacterium; assembly: GCA_965369785.1. Lineage (GTDB taxonomy): Bacteria > Acidobacteriota > UBA6911 > RPQK01 > JADFOI01 > JADFOI01. The sequence goes on along the minus strand of CBDUTA010000196.1, from coordinate 5,942 downwards.
AGATCGGAGAGCTGGAGGATGAATTCTACCAGGAGGCGGCACAATTTGTAGTCGAGACCGGGAGGGCCTCAACTTCCCTGCTCCAGCGCCGGCTGAGAATCGGATACGGACGAGCAGCCCGGCTGCTGGACATGATGCAGCATGAGGGATTGATTGGGCCGCCCGTGGGAAGCAAGGCCCGAGAAGTGCTGGTTTCGCCGGACTATTTCTCCGAAATTCACCCATCCTAACGATGGTCGGATTTTCGACAGGTACCCGCCTTTTATTCCGAGCCATAATTCAGTACTATAGTAGTTAAGGTTATTCATATGAGAAGGCTATTATTGCCCTGTCTTCTTGGTATTTTATTCTCTCCAACCGGTCTATCCGCAGGTGGAAGCGAAGACCAGGCACTCCGCTTCCGGATCAATGTGGATACGGTCGTACTGCGAGTGACGGTGACCGATCCCCTCAATCGCTACGTCGTAGGGTTGGAACGGGAGCATTTCAAGGTTTTTGAAAACAAGCTTGAACAGACTCTAACCCATTTCTCCAGTGACAAAACCCCCATCAGCGTGGGAATTATCCTCGATATGAGTGGGTCCATGGGAGACAATATCCTGAGTGCCCGCAGCTCCGTTATTCGGTTCTTGGAACAGGGCGATCCTGCCGACGAGTATTTCCTGGTCACGTTCAATGAACGCTCCTCACTGGTGCGCGATTTCACCAATAGGAGTGAAAACATCCAGAACGAGATTACCGTAAAGAATCCCAAGGGACGGACTGCTTTGTATGACGCTATTTACCTTGGCGTGGAAAAAATCCGTGCTGCTCGCAGCGAAAAGAAAGCTCTGATCATCATTACCGACGGTGAGGACAACAGCAGTCGCTACACCTTTAGCGAACTCAAGGATTTCGTCAAAGAGTCCGATGCCCAAATCTACGTCATCGGCGAAAGAGGTGACATGGGTTACGGGCGTAACATCATTACCGAGATCGTCCGTCTCACAGGTGGTCGAGCTTTTTTTCCAAACAATTTCAAACAACTGGACTATTTCTGTGACCTGATCCACTCCGAGCTTCGCAATCAATATCTGGTCGGCTACACCCCCACCGACCGCAGAAACGACGGCTCATGGCGAAAACTCAAGGTTAGTCTGGAACCTCCCGAGGGCATGCCGAGGTTGAAGGTTCGTGCTAAAGAGGGTTATTTCGCCCCTCGGAAGTAAGATTCTTCACCCAGAGCCATGCTAGATTTTATCCCCTCAAAACAAGTTGTCTTGAGTGTTTTCCTTTTGACCCTTTGCTCAACCCCTGGGTATGCACAACAGGGCACTCCTGCTCAATTTAGTACCGCGGTCGAGCAGGTCGTGCTCTATGCATCGGTCTACGACAAAGACAGCACCCTGATCGCGGATCTTGAGAAGGAGGATTTCACGATCTATGAGGACAAGATTCAGCAGGAAGTCACCTACTTCGGTCGGGATGACGTCCCGTCAACGGTAGGGGTCGTCATCGATTCCAGTGGAAGCATGCGAGATAAATTCGATTTGGTCAATGAGGCCACTCGGCTTTTTCTCTCCAAGAACAATCCTCAAAACGAACTGTTTTTCGTGGCCTTCAAGGACGAAGTCCGCTTGGAACAAAACTTCACTCGAGATGTCGAAGACATCTACGATGCCCTGGATAATGTCATCATCTCAGGAGGCACGGCTCTGTACGATGCCATCTATCTGGCCGTGGATAAGGTCCTGCAAGGAAACGAACCGAAGAAAACCATCATCGTGTTTACCGACGGAGAGGACAAGGACAGTTTCTATACCCACGAAAACCTCATCGAGAAAGTCGAGGAAAGCGACGTTCAACTTTATATCGTCGCTTTTCTCGACTCGGATCTCTCCAAGGGAGGTGGCTTCTTCGGCGTCTTCAAGTCGGAAAGAGAGAAAATTCAGCAAAAGATCCAGGACCTTCCCCAAAGCACGGGAGGAGAAGCTTTTTTCCCCGACGAAATAAGCCAACTCAATGACGTCTTTCACTCCATTGCTTTTGAACTGCGTAACCAATATCGCCTGGCCTACGTCTCCAGCAACCCGACTCGGGACGGAACCTGGCGCAGAACTGACGTGGTCGTCAAAGATGCCAAGAAAAGAGGTTTGAAGATCCGGGCCAAAAAGGGCTATTTCGCCAAGGGAGACCCGACACCCACTTCTCCGAATTGACTTGAAGCCCATAGCCTCCTATCCTTTGCTTCATGACGGCAGCTCCCAAGTCTCAAACAATCTGGCATAACGGGCAGTTCGTCGATTGGGATCAAGCTAACGTTCACGTCAGCTCTCATGCTCTTCATTACGGCTCTTCCTGGTTCGAGGGTATCCGTTGCTATAAGTCCTCTCGAGGCTCGGAGGTGTTCCGTCTTGAGGAGCACGTACAAAGACTCTTCACTTCCTGCAAGATCTATCGCAGAGAAATCCCCTTCTCTTCCCAGGACTTTCAAGAAGCGATTCTGGAAACCATTCGAGTCAACCAATTGGAACACTGCTATATCCGCCCCCTCATTTTATGTGGTACGGGAGGCCTGGGGCTCGATCCCTTTCAAACTCAAACGGAATGCTTCATCCTGGTGTGGGAGTGGGGCCGCTATCTCGGGGAAGAATCGGCCGAGCAGGGCGTAGATGTCTGTGTCTCCAGTTGGAATCGAGCCGCACCCAACACCTTTCCCACTATGGCAAAAGTAGGCGGGAACTACATCAACAGCATTCTGATCAAAATGGAGGCGGTCAAGAGTGGGTTCGCCGAGGGCGTTGCCCTGGACGGGTACGGCTTCATCAGCGAGGGAAGCGGCGAGAACATCTTCCTGGTCCACAAGGGAAAACTGTATACACCCTCTCTGGCCAATGCCATTCTTCCTGGTATTACCCGCGATACTGTCATCACCCTGGCCAAAGAGCGCGGCTACGAGGTCCTCGAGCAGTTCTTGCCTCGAGAAATGCTTTATCTGGCGGATGAGATCTTTCTTGCCGGAACAGCGGCTGAAGTCACACCGATTCGTTCTGTTGATCACATCGCGGTCGCTGACGGAAAACGAGGACCCATCACCACCCGGATCCAGCAGGACTTTTTCGACTATATCGAGGGCAAGGTCGATGATCGACATTCCTGGATGACCCCGGTCCATAAGGAAAAAAGCGTTCAAAGTTCGTAAGACCTGAAACTTGGAACCTGAAACCACTCACCTCTATACACGTGCTTTACGTCTGCTAGCCAGAAGAAATCACACTCGTTTCGAACTTCGTCGAAAACTTCTTGCCCGCGGCACTTCTCAGGCCGCTGAAGAGGTTTTGGACCGGCTTGAAAAACAAGGGCTGATCAATGATCAGGTTTGTGCCCTTCAGCGCGCCTTGGATCGACGTCAGCGAGGACTTTGGGGAGATCGAAGAATTACTCAAGATTTAAAGAGACTGGGTATCGATGCTAAAATGATCCCGGGCGTTTTAGAGCAGGTCAACAACGAAAAGAACGAAGCAGACAGCCTACGAGAAACAGTCCAGCTATGGGTGGGAAAGGCGGGAAAACCCGAAGTCGCCTCTCAGCTCAAGAGACTCTATGATCATTGTGTTCGGCTGGGATATGCTCCTGAACAGGTTCGAGGGCAATTGGAGCCCTATTTCGAACAGGTCGAGTGGTCTTAAAGGGTTCGGGGACAGGGAGTTTGACACTCCCTGTCCCCGAACTCGCTAAACATTGAGAAATCGAATGAAGACTTCAAGTGAAATCCGTGAAACCTTCTTGAAATACTTTGAGGACCACGGGCATAAGCGGGTCAGGAGCAGCTCTCTGGTTCCTGAGAACGATTCGACTCTGCTTTTTATCAACGCCGGAATGAACCAGTTCAAGAATGTCTTCCTGGGCCTGGAAAAACGCGATTACAAAAGGGCTACGAGCAGTCAACAATGCATGCGCGTGAGCGGAAAACATAACGATCTGGAGACAGTGGGCCGCACCAGCCTCCATCACACCTTCTTCGAGATGCTGGGCAACTTCTCTTTTGGCGACTATTTCAAGAAAGAAGCCATCGAGTGCGCCTGGGAGTTGTGCACAAAGATCTACAAGCTGGCCGAGGATCGTCTTTACATCACTGTCTTTCGAGAAGACGCTGAGGCTCTGAAGCTCTGGAAAGACCGGGTGGGCATACCCGAAGAGCGCATCTTTAAGATGGGTGAGAAAGAGAACTTTTGGTCCATGGGGGACACCGGACCCTGTGGACCCTGTTCGGAACTGCACTATGACCTGGGCACCAGTCCAGCCGGCCATAGCAACTGCTCCTTGGAATGCGACTGCGGGAGATATATGGAAATCTGGAACCTCGTGTTCATGCAGTTCAACAGAGATGCCTCAGGAAAAATGACACCCCTTCCTTCCCCTTCCATCGACACCGGCATGGGATTGGAAAGAATCACCTGTGCACTCCAAGGCGCCAAGAGCAACTATGACACCGATCTGTTTCAGCCCATCATTCTGGAGGCTTGCCGCCTGACCGGTGTGAGCTACGGAGAGGACGAGAAAAAAGACATCAGCTTGAGGATTCTAGCTGACCACAGCCGGGCTTGTGCCTTTCTCATCAACAGTGGAATCGTGCCCGGAAACGAAGGCCGAGGTTATGTGCTCAGAAAAATTCTCAGGCGGGCCGTGCGTCACGGAAAGATGCTGGGGACAACCGAGCCATTTCTCTATACCCTCACCGCTCTGGTCTGTGATCTCATGAAAGACGCTTATCCCGAACTGCTGGAGACTCGTGAGTACTCTGCCAAAATCGTGAACCACGAGGAGGAGAAATTCAGCAGCACGCTTGATCACGGGATGCAACTTCTGGACGAAATCTGTGAAAGGATCGCCAAGAAGCAGCAGCGGGTCTTGCCCGGTAAAGAGCTTTTTCGTCTCTATGACACCTATGGGTTCCCCCTCGATCTGGCCCAGGAGGTTGCCGCAGAGCGTGAACTGGAGGTGGATGAAAAGGGCTTTTACGCTGAGATGGAGAAACAGCGTAAACGGGCCAGGGTCAGTTGGAAGGGTGCGGAAAAAGAAATCAAGCCCATCTATCAGGAACTCGCCGATCAGAATCTGACCACGGAATTCACCGGATATACCGAGACCCGTGATGTCTCGGCCCATGTTTTGGCCATCCTTCAGGGCGACCAACTGGTGGAGGAACTGGCCGAGGGGCAGACGGGAGAGATTGTCCTGGATCGAACTCCTTTTTACGCCCAGGCCGGTGGCCAGGTTGCCGACGAAGGAATCCTTCACAATGACACCACCCGGGCTTCCGTAAAAGACGTCTACAATCCCATCAGTGACCTTCGCCTTCACAAGGTCAAGGTGGAGAGTGGTCGGTTGAAAAAAGGGGACGCGGCCGTGTGCAGTGTCTCTTTGCAGGAGCGCACCCATATTACCCGTAACCATACCGCTACCCATCTTCTGCAGGCGGCCCTGCGTGAAGTACTCGGCGAACACGTCAAACAGGCCGGATCACTGGTGGCTCCGGACCGTCTACGCTTTGATTTCAGCCATTACAAACCGCTCACCAGCGCGGAAGTTCTCGGAATCGAGAAGCTCGTCAACACGAAGATTCGAGAAAACATCGAAGTGCACACCGAAGTCCGCGACCTGGATGAGGCCATCCAGGCAGGAGCCATGGCCTTGTTTGGAGAGAAGTACCAGAAGGAGGTTCGGGTCGTCAAAATCCCTGGCTTTAGCATGGAATTGTGTGGAGGCACCCATGTTCATCGAACCGGCGACATCGCTCTCTTTAAGATCGTGAGCGAGAACAGTGTTTCTGCCGGCGTCCGCCGGCTGGAGGCGACGACCGGTGAAGGAGCCCTCTCTCGATTCTTCGACAACGAGGCCTTGCTGGGCAGGCTTTCCGGAGATCTGAAGGTTCGGCCCCGGGAACTGGAAGAGACCGTGCA
>CBDUTA010000195.1:0-7075 GCA_965369785.1 uncultured bacterium | reverse complement strand
GCCTCTCAGCACTGGGCCCTGGGGGATTGAGCCGAGAGAGAGCCGGATTTGAAGTACGGGATGTCCATCCCACCCACTATGGGCGCATCTGCCCCATTGAGACCCCGGAAGGGCCAAATATCGGGCTGATCTCTTCCTTGAGCTCCTATGCGAAAATCGACGAATTCGGATTTATCGAATCGCCCTACCGCAAGATTATTGACGGGTATATTGTGGACTACGTGAAGATCATCAGTGGTGGAAGCACCAACTTCAAGATCGGAGAGGTCTGCAAGCAGGCGCAAGTGATTGCAGTGAACAAGAAGATGACGGGAAGGAAGGAGCCTGCCGAATACGAGACCCATGTCTTTTACCTGACGGCCTGGGAAGAGGATAAATACGTCATTGCTCAAGCCAATGTCGAAGTGGACAAGAAACAGCGGATCGTACGACAGCGGGTCAACGCTCGCCATCAGGGAAACTTCGTTTTTGTTCCCAGAGAGGAAGTTGAGTTCGTTGACGTGAGTCCCAAACAGCTGGTGAGTGTAGCGGCCAGTTTGATCCCTTTTCTGGAAAATGACGACGCCAACCGAGCCCTGATGGGGTCCAACATGCAGCGGCAGGCCGTGCCCCTGGTCCAGGCAGAAGCGCCTTTTGTGGGCACAGGGATGGAATACGTTGCTGCTCGCAACTCAGGAGCGGTCCTGTTGTGCCGGCGAACAGGAGTCGTGGACAGCGTCGACGCAGAACGGATCATCGTTCGTGTCCTAGCTGATGAAGGGAAGAAGAAACAAGATGCGGGTGTGGACATTTACAAGCTGACAAAGTTCAAACGCTCCAATCAAAACACCTGTATCAATCAGAAGCCCCTGATTCGCAAAGGTGACCCGGTTCAAAAAGGCCAGGTGCTGGCCGATGGCCCTTGTACCGAAAAGGGAGAGTTGGCACTGGGGAGGAATGTCCTGGTCGCCTTTATGTCCTGGAGAGGCTACAACTTCGAAGACGCAATACTGGTCAGTGAACGTCTCGTTAAGGATGATCTGTACACTTCGATCCATATTGAAGAGCTGGACATCGAGGCCCGGGATACCAAGCTTGGCCCTGAAGAGATCACACGCGATATACCCAATGTCAGTGAGTCGATCTTAACCGATCTGGATGAAAGTGGAGTCATCCGCATTGGTGCCAAAATCAGTCCGGGAAGTCTTCTGGTTGGAAAGGTCATGCCCAAGGGTGAAACACAGCTGACACCTGAAGAAAAGCTGTTGCGGGCCATCTTCGGCGAGAAAGCGGGAGAGGTGAAGGATGCCTCGCTTTATACACCCCCCGGCATTGAGGGCACCGTGGTCGATGTCAGGATCTTCTCTCGTAAGGGTGTTGACAAAGACGCACGGACCCTGGAAATCGAGGAGCAGGAGATCGAACGTCTGGGAAAGGATCTGGAAGACGAAATTCGGATCTTGCAGGAAGAGAACAGCAAGCGCATTGTCGATGTTTTGGCCGGAAAGATCACCGTAAAAAAGGTCACGGATGCGGCCGGGAATAAGGTTGCCGAAAAAGGCGGAAAGCTGAATCGTAAGGCTTTGCTCACTCTCAGCTACCAGGAGCTCAGAAAGATTACCGTCAAGGGGAAGCAGGCAGAAAAGGAACTCTCTGACATCGAAGCCAGGACGGACCGTCAGATCGAGATTCTTCGCTCCCTGCACAAAGAGCGATTGAGCCGGATGGAGAAAGGGGATGAACTCCTGCCTGGCGTCATCAAGATGGTGAAAGTTTACGTGGCCATGAAACGGAAGCTTTCCGTGGGCGATAAAATGGCCGGACGCCATGGCAATAAGGGAGTCATCGCCCGGATTGTGCCGGAAGAGGATATGCCCTATCTTCCCGATGGAACTCCTGTGGAAATCGTGCTTAATCCTCTGGGAGTCCCCTCGCGTATGAACGTGGGACAGATCTTGGAAACCCATCTGGGATGGGCCGCGAAGGCTCTCGGATTACAGTATGCAACGCCCGTCTTTGACGGTGCTCGAGAACTTGATATCAAGGATGAATTACAGAAGGCCAACTTGCCCACCGATGGCAAGACCACCCTTCATGACGGGATGACGGGAGAGGCTTTCGATCAGAGAGTCACGGTGGGCTATATCTACATGCTCAAACTGAGCCATCTGGTGGATGATAAGATCCACGCCCGCTCCATCGGACCCTACAGCCTGATTACCCAGCAGCCGCTTGGAGGTAAGGCCCAGTTTGGCGGACAGCGTTTCGGAGAAATGGAAGTTTGGGCCCTGGAAGCCTACGGTGCTGCCAATATCCTTCAAGAATTGTTGACCGCAAAATCGGATGACGTACAGGGCCGAGCCAAAATTTATGAGGCCATCGTCAAGGGAGAATCGACCTACAATCCCGGAATCCCGGAGTCCTTCAACGTTTTGATCCGGGAACTCCAGGCCCTGGCGTTAGACGTGGAATTGATCGAAAGACCCAAGAAACAACTTGGTCGCCGCTCCGAAGTGCTTGTGGAAGCAGAGAAGGTGCTCAGCGGTGTAACGGCGGATAACCCGAGTGAATGACGGAGGGTGAACCTTGAGAATGTTTCGTGATCTTGACAGAACTCAGCTCTTGAAAAACTTTGAGGCGATCCGGATTGGGTTGGCTTCTCCAGAGAAGATTCGCTCCTGGTCGAGCGGAGAAGTAACCAAACCGGAGACCATCAATTATCGCACCTTCAAACCCGAACGAGGTGGGCTCTTTTGCGCTCGAATTTTCGGTCCGGTTACGGATTGGGAATGCCTCTGCGGGAAGTACAAGCGCATGAAACACCGGGGGGTGATTTGTGACAAGTGTGGAGTGGAGGTCACCCTTTCCAAAGTTCGTCGGGAGCGTCTGGGTCATGTGGAATTGGCCACTCCCTGCTCCCACGTGTGGTTTTTTAAGGGACTTCCCAGCCGCATTGGGCACTTGTTGGATTTGTCCCTGCGCAATCTGGAGCGAATTCTCTATTTTGAAGCCTATGTAGTTATCGATCCCGGGGAGGCACCGGTTAAAGAGAAGGAGTTGTTGACAGAGGAAAAATATCGCGCTCTGCAGGCAGAGTACCCGGGACAGTTCGAGGCGGGAATGGGAGCCGAAACGATCAAGGAATTGGTGCGGCAGGTCGACGTGGAGGCCCTATCCGTCGACCTGCGCTTTCGCATGAGAAATGAGACTTCCCAGCTCAAGCGTCTCAAGTATGCGAAACGGCTGAAGGTGATGGATGCCTTTCGGAAATCCGGAAACAAGGCCGAATGGATGATCCTGGACGTCATTCCCGTGATTCCCCCCGAACTGCGGCCACTGGTGCCCCTGGATGGAGGGCGCTTCGCCACCTCCGATCTCAACGACCTGTACCGGCGAGTGATCAACCGGAACAATCGCTTGAAGAAGCTCATGGACCTGCGGGCTCCGGAAGTCATTATTCGCAATGAGAAGCGGATGCTCCAGGAAGCCGTAGACGCACTGTTTGACAACGGGCGGCGAGGACGGGTTCTGCGAGGTGTGAAGAATCGGCCTCTGAAATCACTCTCCGATACTCTGAAAGGAAAGCAAGGTCGGTTTCGCCAAAATCTGTTGGGTAAGCGCGTTGATTATTCGGGTCGTTCCGTCATTGTGGTGGGACCGGAGCTGAAACTCCATCAGTGCGGTCTGCCCAAAATCATGGCACTCGAGCTGTTCAAGCCTTTCATCTACAATCGCCTGGAAAAGGAAGGGCATGTCACCACCATCAAAGGTGCCAAGGAGATGGTGGAGAACCATGAGCCCATGGTTTGGGATATTCTGGAAGAGGTGATCAAGGAGCATCCCATCCTTCTCAACCGTGCTCCCACGCTGCATCGATTGGGGATCCAGGCTTTCGAACCCGTTCTGGTGGAGGGAAAGGCGATCAGGATTCATCCCCTGGTGTGTACCGCTTTTAATGCGGATTTCGATGGGGATCAAATGGCCGTTCACATTCCCCTGTCCCAGGAATCACAGATTGAAGCATCAGTTTTGATGCTGTCTTCTCAGAATGTTCTCTCACCCGCCAATGGGCAGCCCGTGGCTGTTCCCACTCAAGACATCGTACTGGGTTGTTATTACTTGACCATGGCCCGCCCGGGGGCCAAAGGTGAGGGGCGTAGCTTTGCAAGCGTGGAGGAAATCTACCACGCAATTGAGGCGAAGGAAGTACAGATTCTCACACCCATCTTCTTGCGCTACTCGGGATCCGTGATTGATCTTACCAAGCAGTACGATAACCAGGATGTGCTGCACTCTGATGTTAAGGTCGTTCAGAACCAGTTGATTGAGACCTCTGTAGGCAGAGCTATTTTCAACGACCATCTTCCTGAAGAAATGCCCTACGTCAACGGTTTGCTCAAGAAGAAGGGGCTGCAACAGATCGTCAATTATTGCTACCTCCACTACGGACTCGAGACCACCGTCGAAATGTTGGATGAATTGAAAGACCTGGGCTTTCTCTATGCAACGAAGGCCGGTTTCACCATAAGCATCGATGACCTTATCATTCCCGATAACAAGGGTGAACTGGTTGAGGCGGCTCGAGGAGAGGTGATTGAAGTGGAGCAACAGTATCTGGACGGTGCCATCACCAATGGTGAGCGTTACAACAAAGTTGTCGCTATTTGGTCCGATGTTACCGAGAAGATTGCCGACGAGATGTTCGAGGCCATGGCCCTCAACAAGGGACCCGGCGAGGAATTCAACTCCGTCTACGTCATGGCCGACTCGGGCGCTCGAGGCAGCAAGCAGCAGATCCGTCAGCTGGCCGGTATGCGGGGACTCATGGCCAAACCCTCCGGTGAGATCATTGAGACGCCCATTACGGCTAATTTCCGAGAAGGCCTGGCCGTTTTGCAATACTTTATTTCTACCCACGGAGCCCGAAAAGGTCTGGCCGACACAGCTCTCAAGACAGCTGATTCAGGTTATCTCACTCGTCGTCTTGTCGATGTGGCGCAAGACGTGATTATGACCAAGGAGAACTGTGAAACTCTGGATGGTGTTGAGGTCACAGCCTTGGTGGAAGGTGGTGAAATCATCGAGGGCCTGCGGGACCGTATCGTCGGTCGCGTGGCGCTGGAAAAGGTGATCGATCCCTTCACAGGAGACACGCTGGTGGATGTCGATCAGGATATTGACGAAGAGACCTCGGTAGCGATTCAGGCTGCCGGAATTGAGAAGGTCCTGATTCGCTCGGTTTTAACCTGTAAGACCAAGCGGGGTTTGTGCCGGATGTGCTATGGCCGTAACCTGGCCTCCGGCAAGATGGTGGAGATGGGTGAGGCTGTGGGAGTTTTAGCCGCCCAGTCCATCGGGGAGCCAGGCACTCAGCTCACCATGAGAACATTTCACATTGGCGGTACTGCCAGCCGAATCGAGGAAGAATCTACTGTTGAATCGAGGAATGAGGGTGTCGTTCATTACCTGAATGTTCAGACGGTCACCGATAAGGAAGGCCACCAGGTGGTTATGAACAGAACAGGGAGTCTCATTATCCTGGATGAAAAAGGCCGGGAGAAGGAACGATACTCGGTGATCTACGGGGCCAAGCTGATGGTCAAGGAGGGTAAGAGAATCAAGCCGGGACAGAAACTCGTGGAATGGGATCCTTATACCTTCGCCATCCTCACCGAAGTCGGGGGAATCGCGGTCACCAAGGACATCGTGGAAGGCATCACCATGAAGGAGGAGCTGGATGAAGTGACCGGTTTGGCTCGGAAGGTGATCATCGAGTCTCCTGACGAGAAGCGCCAGCCCCAGATTCAGATCAAAGACCCGAAAGGTAAAGTCATTAAGTCTTACCTGATTCCTTCCAAAGCCCACATCATGATTGATTCCGGAGATGAGCTGTTTCCTGGAGACACTCTTGCCAAGATTCCCAGAGAGACCACCAAGACGAAGGACATCACGGGTGGTCTGCCCCGTGTCGTGGAACTTTTTGAAGCACGCAAACCCAAGGAGCAGGCCGTTATCACGGAGATTGACGGTACGGTTCACTATGGGGGGATCAGCAGGGGATCGCGAAAGATCGTTGTGGAAAATGAAGACACTGGGACCAAGGCGGAGTACCTGTTGCCTCGCGGCGTGCACATCAACGTCCAGGAAGGGGAATACTTGAAGGCTGGGGAGGCCTTGATGGATGGGCCCCGCAATCCACACGATATCCTGCTCGTGTTGGGAGAAAAAGAGCTCCAGCGTTATCTGGTCAACGAGATCCAGGAGGTTTATCGTCTTCAGGGTGTGACCATTAATGACAAGCACATCGAGGTGATTGTCCGTCAGATGATGCGTTGGATTAAGGTTGAAGACGTTGGCGATACGGGATTTCTGTTGGACCAGCAAGTCGACAAGTTCCTGTTCCAGGAGGAAAACGAGCGGATCCAGGAAGAAGGTGGACAACCGGCAACGGGCCGTCCGCTGCTGCTGGGGATCACCAAAGCCTCTTTGAGTACCGACTCCTTTATCTCAGCCGCCTCATTCCAGGAGACCACCCGAGTCTTGACCGAAGCGGCCATCAGTGGAAAGGTGGACAATCTACTGGGATTGAAGGAAAATGTCATTATGGGTCGGCTGATTCCGGCCGGAACGGGAATGGAATACTACCGCAACATCGAAGTGAAGGATCCCTTCGCCGGGGAAGTCGATGACGAGGACGACCCTCTACGGCTGGAAGTCTCTAATCTGGAGCAGGCCCGGGCGGCGCTGAAGGTCGCCGAAGAGGCGACTGTGAAGGGTTGAAGAGAAGAGCCTGACCAGCTGACCGGCTGACCATTCTGGGTAGCTGACAGGCACGATTTCCTAAACTCTTACTTCAGTTTGGTGAAGGGACGTCAAGACAAACGAAGGCTTGAGCTGTATCAAAAGGTCAGCTGGTCAGGAGGTCAGCCGGGGCGGTCGTCAGACCGGCCCGAGAACAAAAAAAGGGCGACCCTTTTGGGTCGCCCTTTTTCTGTTGGGGGGTGCGAACTTAGCTCGTCTTACTGGCCCAGGGGGCTAGAGGCGGTCGTTGCAGCTCCGCTGGTGGAGTAGCGGATGACGCCCGACTCATCAGAGA
>CBDUTA010000194.1:0-7080 GCA_965369785.1 uncultured bacterium | reverse complement strand
CTGCAGAGCAATTGAGTCAACGTCCAGGGTACGTAACCCGCCAGGCAAGTCTCGACCTGTCGCCAAGGCGCTCTTTCCCTCGGCAAAGAATCGAAAGTAACGACCGACTACCAAGTCTCCGTGAAAGCGGAGGCGCAGTAAGCCAAAGGTGTCATCCCGCAAGCCTGCCCCGCCGAAGCCGAAATTGGACCAGGTCTCAAGCCGGCCTCGAGCCTGACCGCCAATGCTGAGAAAGACCGTCTCTTCCTCATTTAAAGGAATGAACTTGAGGGGCTTCTTCGAAGGAGAGCTGTCATCCACACCCCGCAGAACCGACCAGTCTTCCTGGTAGCGCAGATTCTGATAAGCAGGAAGCTGCACAGGTTCTTTTTCTTCTGTTTTTCCGGTGGAGGAGGTCTTCTGTACCTCCGTGGCGGCCAGAATCGAGTCTCCTTGGGCACAAAAAAGGCAAAGAAAAGCAAAGAGAAAAGCGTTCTTCATCATTCCCCCTAATTCTCCCTCTTAACTGTCGTGCATTTCTGTTGACGCTCACTAGCCCGGACTATGCATAATCCGGGCTCACACCAGGAAATCTTTAGCAACATAGGCACCAATAGCCTGGTGGTTCTTGGGAAACCGTTCAAACATCAGGATAATCGGCTCTGATCTCTACTTCAGTTTAACCCGTAATTGGGTGGTAAGCCCCAATGATATCCCTCGAATGGGGCATTTGCCCTATTCCTGAGAAGGGGAGAGAAGGGGACAGAAGTCATTAATGAGCAGGGTAAGGTGAAAAGGGGACAGAGGTCTTTGGAACCGATGTTGCTTGATACCTCAGTGTGTGAACACGGGTCTTGGGGGAGAAAGGACTAGGATATGAAAAACAATGGAGGTCATCCCGCGCTTTCCGGGACTGATTTCAACAAAACACCTTTTGTAGCTATCTGGGAAATTACCCGGGCCTGTGACCTTGCCTGCAACCATTGCCGCGCCGAGGCCATTCCCAAGCCACTCCCGGGAGAGTTGACGACGCAAGAAGGGTTTGGAGTCCTGGATGAGCTGGCTGAGATGGGGACCCCCATATGTGTCCTCTCGGGTGGTGACCCTGCCAAGCGCAAAGATCTTTGTGAGTTGGTCCGTCATGGGAGCGATCTGGGCATGCGAATGGCCACCATACCCGCGGCCACACCGCTACTCACCCGTGCCCTGGTCCAGGAACTCAAGGATGCCGGGCTGCATCAAATCGCCCTTAGCCTGGATGGCCCCAACCCTGAGATCCACGACACCTTTCGAAGGGTACCAGGAGCCTTCGATATCACGTTGGAGGGCAGCCGCTACGCAAGGGAAGTAGGGCTCCCCCTGCAGATCAACACCACCTTTAGCGCCTACAATTGGGAACAGTTTGACGCGATGGCTGCATTGGTCCGCCAACTCGAGGTGGTCTTCTGGGAGGTTTTCTTCCTGGTGCCGATGGGGCGGGGCAGCCAACTTCACCAGATGAATGGGCGGCAGTTCGAGAGCCTTTTTGCGAAACTGGCCGACTTTGCCGAGAGTGTTGATTTCATTGTCAAGGCCACCGAGGCCCCTCATTATCGGCGCTATCTGGTTGAGCGTCATGATCAACAAGGAAACGACAGCCCGTCGGGTAGTTCGACTGAGCCCGTATCTCAACGTCTACCTTCCCATATGAGTCGGGACTTCGGACCGGGAGGAAGCATCGGCCTGGCTCCCAAGGGAGTCAATGCCGGAAAGGGCCACCTCTTTATCAATTATCAGGGAGATATCTATCCCAGCGGATTTCTACCATTGGAATGCGGTAACGTACGACGGCAGTCTATCGCGGAGGTCTACCGATTCCACCCGGCTTTCTGTGAATTGCGGACCCCCGATCTTCTGAAAGGCAAATGTGGCAGCTGCCGGTTCCGGGAGCTTTGCGGAGGCTCGCGGGCCCGCGCCTTTGCCATGACGGGAGATTATCTGGAATCGGAACCGTTTTGCGCTTACAACCCCAAAGACTCCGTTGAGTTCAGTAAGGATACGCGTGTTCATTCAACCTGAAGACCTGACTTGCGACCTGCTCATGAGTAGTACCCCGTACCTTCAGCAAGTAAGGGCCGGACAGACGGGGGGGTGGCAGATCTCCGCGGCATGAACTCCCTGTGATCGACGGGTATGAGACCGGTGTAGGTAGGCATATTAGTCAAGACTAAATATTTTGTTCTATGAGATAAAATCTAATGCAAGGGTCAAAACGAAATGCAGCTAATTCCAGTCAGCAATAAGCCTCAGTCGAGGAGACTGGAACAGGAACGACCGTTTTTGGTTCGGAGGTAACTCTATGCCACATTCGCTGATCGTTCTTATCAGTATTGCCGTCTTTGTCGCCATTGGCGCTGTGCTCTTTTGGCCAGAGCGAGGTCTTGTTGGACGATGGCGACAGGCTAGGCGGATGACGGAGCGCGTCCGCAGTGAAGATGCGCTCAAGCACATTCATAAATGCGAGATGAGCCACCGCCCCACATTAGAGAGTATTGCGGGAGCGCTTCACGTCACTCTCAACGAAGCAGTCGATGTGGTATCCAAGATGCACGATCGCAACTTGTTGGAGATGGAGGGGGGAGAGTTTCGTCTGACCCCCACGGGGAGGGATTATGCCCTGCACATTATTCGCGCACATCGTTTATGGGAACGGTATCTGGCCGACGAAACCGGTGTTGCTGAAGCGGGATGGCACGATTGGGCCGAACGTTATGAGCATACCCTCTCACCGGCCCAAGCCGATGCCTTATCGGCTCAACTGGGAAATCCCACCCATGATCCACACGGAGACCCGATTCCTAGTGCCGATGGGAGGATGGTGCCTCTTCGGGATCGTCCTCTTACTGCAGTACCCATCGATGAGCCCATACGCATCGTTCATCTGGAGGATGAGCCTGAGACCGTGTATGCGCAGTTGGTAGCCGAAGGGCTGCACCCGGGTATGGTAGGGCGGGTGACTGAAATTTCGCCGCAACGGGTGCGCTTGTGGGCTGATGGTGAGGAACATCTTTTGGCGCCCATCGTGGCTGCAAACATCTCTGTGGTTCAGCTGCCAAAAGAGCCAGAGGTCGGATCAACGCCCCTGGAGCGATTGGCTGACTTGAAGCCCGGCGAAAAAGCAAAGGTCTTGAGCATTTCCCATGCCTGCCGGGGAGGTGAGCGGCGTCGCTTCATGGACCTTGGCATTTTGCCTGGTATTGTCATCGAAGCGGAAATGAGTAGCCCCAGTGGGGACCCTACGGCTTACCGCGTCCGGGATACGCTTATTGCCCTGCGGCGGGAGCAGGCAAAAGCTATCTACGTCACCCGACAAAAGGAGGGTGCTCAATGACTGCGATCAACGCAAAATCCAGTGCCGCCTGCCAAGCCTGTCCAGCTCACAACGTCGCCAACCTGTTGAAGCTTGGTGTCAACATGGAGAAGTGGGATTACGTGGTAGCGGTGGCAGGCAATCCCAATACGGGCAAGAGCACCGTATTCAACCGCCTGACCGGCCTGCGCCAACATACGGGAAACTGGCCCGGAAAGACCGTGGTGCGCGCCGAAGGGGGTTTTGTCTACGATAAGCACCGCTACAAACTGGTGGATCTGCCCGGCACCTACTCTTTGCTTTCCGCCAGTTTGGATGAAGAGATCGCCCGTGACTTTATCCTGTTCGGTCGACCGGAGGTAACGGTGGTGGTCGTGGACGCCACTCGCCTGGAGCGAAACTTAAACCTGGTCTTGCAGGTTCTGGAGATTACAGACCGCGCGCTGATTTGCTTGAACTTCATGGATCAGGTGCGCCGAAATCAGTTGAAAATCGACGATCGTGCCCTCGCTTTCGATCTGGGCGTGCCGGTGGTCCCCACTGCCGCCCGCTACAATGAAGGGTTACCCGAACTGCTGCAAGCGATTAGCGAAGTCGCCTCGGGGGAGGCTGTCTGCAAGCCGCACCGAATTCAAGGCGAATCGCCAGCGCTCAAACGTGCGCTCTCCCGATTGGTCCCCCAAATCGAGACGGCTTTCCCCGGCTTACCGAATGCACGCTGGGTGGCCCTCCGCCTTCTGGACGGTGATCCGCGCATCGCAGAGGCGATCTGCAAAGGTGAACTGGGGGACTTGGGCTAGCCCCCAATAAAGGGTGATTTGACCAGGGACGTGGAAGTGGGGTCATGAACACAGCCAAACAAGTGAAAGCGAAGGAAATTTTGAGTACCGCTGAGGTTCTTCGCTGGGAAATCGGCAGTGAGTTTCACGAACAACTGATTGGAGCGATCTACACCGACGCCGTTCGGATTGCTGACCGGGCCGTGACACGCCTTGGTGAGGGCCCTCATTTTGCTCTGGATCGCACCATTGACAGGATGGTGACCAGTCGAATCTGGGGTTTTCCCATCATGCTACTGTTGCTCGCGGTCGTTTTCTGGATAACGATTTCAGGGGCTAACGTACCCTCCGGACTGCTGGCTGGTCTGCTCGTGGGCACCGTGCATCCGTTTCTGAAAGGGTTGGCTGCGGCTATCAGCCTGCCCTGGTGGCTGGATGGTTTGTTGTTGGATGGAATGTACCTGTCAACAGCCTGGGTGGTGAGTGTCATGTTGCCGCCTATGGCGATTTTCTTTCCCCTGTTCACCCTCCTGGAGGACTTCGGTTATCTGCCACGTGTAGCCTTTAATCTGGATCACATTTTCAAGAAGGCAGGAGGGCATGGGAAGCAGGCTTTAAGTATGGTGATGGGTTTTGGCTGCAACGCGGCCGGGGTGATTGCCACCCGGATTATCGACAGTCCCCGCGAGCGTCTGATTGCAATCCTCACCAATAATTTCGCCCTGTGCAATGGACGCTGGCCCATACAAATCCTCCTGGCCACGCTGTTCATTGGTGCGCTGGCGCCTGCACATTTAGCAGGATTGATTCCAGCCCTGTCGGTGGTGGGGGTTGCCGTGCTGGGAGTACTCCTGACGCTGGTGGTGTCCTTTGCTCTCTCTCGCACCCTGCTCAAGGGAGAGGTCTCCACCTTTAGTTTGGAATTACCACCTTACCGACCACCACGCATCTTGCAAGCGATCTATACCTCTTTGATTGATCGGACTATTTTCGTCCTTTGGCGCGCTATCATTTTCGCTCTGCCGGCGGGAGCCGTCATTTGGCTCAGCTCGAATGTTTTCATCGCCGGAAACAGCATAGCCGAGCATGTCATTGACTTTCTGGATCCAGTGGGTCTGCTGCTGGGCCTGAATGGTGTCATTCTGTTGGCCTATGTCATGGCAATCCCCGCCAATGAAATTATTATTCCCACAATTATCATGTTTACCGTCATGACCGCTGGACTGGAGGGAGTTGGCCCCGGAGCAGGTGTCCTGTTTGAACTGGAGGCCAAGGCCGGTATTACGGCTATTTTCCAGGCGGGTGGCTGGACCCTGTTGACAGCTGTTAACGTCATGCTGTTTAGTCTCGTGCACAATCCGTGCAGCACCACCCTCTATACTATTTACAAGGAAACCGGCAGTTTGAAATGGACGGTGGTGGCAGCAGCTCTGCCGCTGGCTGTGGGATTGGCCCTGGTCTTCGTGGTAGCTCGAATATGGCTATTCGTCACAGGAACGGGTGTGTGATCTTTCCCTGGGCATAGCGTTTTTTCAGGCTTCCCTCTGATTGGGACAAGACACCCAACTTTAGGGGGCAAATGCTCCACTATTGAAAGACTGTAACGTTCTCCACTAGCCCGGATTATGCATAGGTTCTCGTAACGAAGCGACGAAAGCGCCGGTCTGTCAAGGCGCGCGACAGAGGCCCCCGCAAACGTACTGTACGGTACGTTGAGGAGGCCGACCGAGTGCAACGAGGGCAGGGCGCGGATGATTTCGTCGCTGCAGTAGAGAATTTGTGCATGATCCGGGCTAAAACCAGATCCCGGTGTTCCACAGGGACCGCATTGGCATGGGGATTGCTCGCCGGAAGTGTTAGTAACCAGGGAAAGAGGGCAAGGGAAGCGAAATCCAAGAAAATCCGCCCATTTCCTCCTTGAGAGGTTAAGAATTTCCAGCGATGGACGAAGGACACGAACCCATGGAAGAAAATCAGAATGGTTTCGGTGAGTTGAACGGCACCCAACACCGGGTCCGTTTCCCTCAGGGTGGAGATGGCAAGGCGGCTCCCTCGACGGAGAGCATGCAGAGTAACAGTGATCCTGTGCGGATGTATTTTCGAGAAATAGCTGCAGTTCCTCTTTTGACTCGAGGCGGGGAAGTGGAGATCGGTGACAGAATTGAAAAAGGCCAAAAGGGTGCCCTTAAAGCTTTGTCCCGTTCGCTCCCGGTAGCAGGAAAATTCTCCAGTTATGGTGACAGACTCATGAGCAATGTGTTGAATATTGAGGATCTGGTCGAATTCGAAGAGGATTGCCCCGGCCCGGACAGTCTGAAGGAACAACGCAGGAAAGTTCTGAGGGACATTGAGGAGATCACAGCGTTGAGAAGAGAGGTTGCTAAAATCCGAGAGCAATTGGGAAATCAAAAGAGAGGTGAAGGCTCCAAGAGACTGCTTTTCCGACGGGCACGTCATCGCGTTTCGATGGCCCGTGTGATTCGTAATCTGGTCTGGACTCCCCAAATTCATCAAGAACTAGTGGATGTTGCCAAAAACGCAGCCCATCGCATTATCAAATTGGAGAGGGAATCGAAAGAACTGACCAAGTTACAGAGATCCTCACTGAAACTTCATGAGGCCAAAAAGGTGCGATTGCAGCTGCGGGAAATTAAGAGGGAAACAAGGGAAATCGAGGAGGAAGGGTTGGCCTCACCTGCAGAACTCAAACAGACGTGGGCCGCCGTACAACGAGGGCAGTTGAAAGTGGAGATTGCAAAGAAGGAACTGGTCGAAGCCAATCTGCGACTTGTGGTCTCGATTGCTAAAAAACACCTCAACCGAGGGCTGCAACTTCTCGATTTGATCCAAGAAGGCAATATCGGCTTGATGAAGGCCGTGGATAAGTTTGACTATCACAGGGGTTACAAGTTCTCCACATACGCCACTTGGTGGATTCGCCAGAACATCACACGAGGCATTGCTGATCAAGGG
>CBDUTA010000193.1:0-7089 GCA_965369785.1 uncultured bacterium | reverse complement strand
ACCCTCAACATGCGAGGGTGACCGAAATGGGTGCCACTGAAGGGATTCCCAAAGTTGAAGGCGAATTCCTCACCGGTGATATTGCTGATATCCAGTCGTGCTGAAAAGGTGATGTCATCGTCACGACGCAGGTCAGCCCCAAAGGCAAGATTCAGGGGAGTTCTTGCCTTGACCCGCTGTCGATCAAAATCCACTCTTTCAGCTCCCCGCCGCTGCATGAGTTCATCCAGCCCTTCCTCATCCACTTCCAGAGGTGTTCCACTCTCGTGTCTCCCCGAAAAGGTCACCCACAACCCGGTCGGTAGGTTCCGATAGCTAACGCCGAAACTGGCTACGTTTCGCTGATCATGATCGGGGATAAACCGGGTTCCCGGGCCGATCTCGATCACCTCATCCTCGAGGAACAATCCACCATTGATAGGGCCGATCTGAAAGGTTGTGGAATTGGAATAGCTGGCATAACCGGACCATCCCCTCCTTTCGGGAACATCCACCCGTACATCCACACCCTGTGCCTCTCCCTTGGCGACCGAATTGGGAAAGATAACGGCAGTTCCGAAAAAGACGTTCGGATCGGCATAGTTGCGGACGAGGCGCCACCAATGTGCGATATCCAATTTGAAAACACTTCCCATGTCCTGAGACACGCCGACTTCAAAAGCGTGCTGTCTCTCGGGCTGAATATCGGCACCTCCCGTCCCTTCGGCGGTGACGAAGGGAGATAAGAGGCGAGCCTGCTCGGAGGAGGCCAACAGAAGATTCTCTACCTGTGGAGACATGAACAGCCGATTGTAGGATCCTCTAACGGCTGTCCTGCTCTCCGGGAAATAGTAGAGGGCAGCGACTCTGGGACTGAATTGGGATTCAGACACCAGCAAAGAGGTGTGATCGAATCGGATTCCCGCATCCAGGGTGAATCTTTCCCCGGAAGAAAAGGTGTCCTGAACATAGAAAGCAAACTCTCCCCGAGTCTCCTGATCCTGAAAAACAAAGGGGTTTTGCGGGTCAAACGGGAGCAAAAGGGGATCGAGATCGGCCTGATCATCGGTTACAAAAAAAGAAAAGTTTTCCTTGGGAGTCACTCGCTGAGCATGAATACCCATCTTGAGAACGTGTCCCCGCTCAAGGAGGGTCAAGTTGGCAAGAAAGCCCTGCCGGACGTTCTCCCGATGCTGGCTGGCCGAGAGGGGAGTGTCCTGGAGACTGGGAACCAGTCGAGCCTGATTGAAGCGCCGATACCCACCCACATCGATCACCCGATCCGAAGACCAGGCGTGCTGCCACAGTACCGACTGAGTGTTGTCACGAAATTCCTGCCTTTGTCGCTGACCTGCAAGCTCCTGTTCCAAGCTGTTGGTCACCCGGAAGTCGCTGCCATTGAGGGAGACATTCACTCGGAACATGTCCCGCGAGGTAGGCTGCCAATCGCCCAGGACAGTCAGACGCACCGCACCCCCTCGATTGTTGAAATTATCCGGATCGACCGGATCCAGATATCTCTGACGGGATCCAGTCCAGGAATTCACGAGGCTCAAACCCACCTGATCTCCCAGACTTCCCCGCAGTTTGTAGCCCACCTCACCGGTTCGAAAGCTCCCTCCTGCCACTCGAACCGTGCCTTCCCAGGGAACACCCAGGGAGGATGAAGAGAGAATACTGATCACTCCGCCGGAGGCATTCCCATACTCGGCCGGGATATGACCGTTGATCACCTGCAGGGACTGGATGAGGTCCATATCCAGAGGGGCCGCAAAAAGTGGGTCAATGCGATCCGCCAGCGGGATTCCATCCACAACAAAGAGAAATCCATCATCGACCCCCCGGGCATGCAACAGCCCGTTATCCTCCAAAGCCCACCCGGGAACAGTGGCAATCGTCTCTTGCAGGCGAACCCCAGAGGGACCACGGGCCAATCGACGGATGAAGTTTTCATCCAGGTTGGTCTGGGTGCTGGGAGAATCTCTTTCGGTAAGAGGCACAGGGGCTTCCACACTCACCTCTTCTCTCGGTTCGGCAACCTCAAGGGTGATCTCCAAGAACTGAGGTAGATTGGATCGGACCCGGACGATCCTCTCCTGGGAATCAAAGCCTGGCAAAGCTGCTCGCAGGATGTACAGGTCAAAGGAAAGGCGCTGAAAAACAAACCTCCCCCGTGAGTCTGTGACCGAGGCACGGTGAAAGCCCGTAATGGGATGGGAAAGAACGACCTGGACTCCGGACAAAATGGCTTCGGTTTGGTCCCTCACTCTGCCTCGAACGGTACCCACCTGAATCTGGGCAAACGAATGAGAAACGATGAAAAGCGACAGCAGAATGAAAGGAAAGGTTCTTCTCACCGACGCTTTCGGAGTTCCTCCAAGGTCGAGATGAGAACACCTTCAGGTCTCAAGTTATGCTCCCTGGAAAACTCGGAATGAAGAAAAATGATTTCGCCACCCAGCAGGGTCATGAGAGATTGAGTCTCGGAAATGTCCTCCTCGGGAATGCTCAGATAGTCTCGATCGAGTACCACCAGGTCGGCCAGCTTGCCCGGCTCGATAGAACCCAGCTGATCCCCTTTCAGAACATAATTGGCCCCGTTTCGGGTGGCGACCCTGAGAGCGGTCTCGCGGTCCAGCCTCTGATCAGGCCCCCAGACCTTTCCATTTTCGTCCTTGCGTGTAATCAAGGTTTCCACTCCATCCCACAACCCCTCCAGAGAAACGTTGATGCCCGCCTCCAGCATGCTCTTGATGGGAGCGACATAAGTGTGAGCCACCGGATCGCCGAAGGCCTCCGCCACCATGGGGGCACGGTTTCCTTCGCCCAGCGGCTGGCAGCTCCACATCAGTTCCAGTTTGGCCGCCCGCGGGATATCCTGGGGATCAACCATCGTGCAATGATCCATGGCCCAGCCTTTGACAGCTCCGGGATTGGCCCGGTCGATCTTCTCCAGCTCCGAAATAAGCCGGGAGTAGGATTCATCCCCGGAGACGTGAACATTGCCTGAGCGCAGCCCGTCACGGGCCACCTCGTTGAACCACTCCATGAAGTAGTTGGCCTTAAGACTCGCTCCCTTGGTCGCTCCACCGTACTCGATGTCCAAATTGCACTGGCCGCGCGGCCACCACTCGGAGACCGCAGACAGCCCCATCAGAGAACCTTCCGCGCCTTCGGCAGCGGCTACTGCCTCGGAGTTTCTGTCCAGCGAAATACACATTCTGGAGCCCGCTCCGTCAAGACCCCGGGCACTCATCGAAGTGATCCAGACCCGATCGGTACCCGCGCCCATTTTGAACTGGGTGTTGTCGGCGCCAGGGATCCCAAACGTCCAGCTCACACCGTAGCCATATCTCACGGGCAATTGGTCTCGCCCGTCGAGCCATTTGTAGACGTCCACGGAAAAACCATGCAGACCCCCTGAAATCGTGGTGTTTCCCACTGCCGCCCGTTCCTCAAGACCTTTTCTGTACAGCGGGGCCATCACTTCGACGTCCGGCACCGGTGCAAACTCTTGAACAATGACCCGGGCAGCCGGCGCCTCCAGGTGTCCGTCCGGCCGGCCGAATTCGTCGATCCAATAACGCCCGTAAGTTTCAATGAAGTCCCCGTGCTTGTCCCAGAGTGCTTCAATAGCCTTACTGTTGACCAGTACCATGTTCAGGATCGGCACTCCCAAGGAGAAAAAGATGGGATTATCCGGAGCGCCCTTGTCCAGTTCCCAGCGGTTTAACTCATCAAAGAGCAGCCGGGCCTGCTCTCCACTAGGGTTGGTGGAAAACTGGATCCACTCACCCGGCTCGAACTGAAAGGCCGCAATGGTGTCCTTGATCTGCTTTATGACATCTTCCTTGGTTTTCACGATTCTGAAATTCAAAGGATACCGTTTACTCTGGGAGGCAGGCAGGCCACGACCGTAACGTCCGGGGGATTCCATATGCACATGGGTATGGATAAGACCCGGGGTCACCGTTTTGCCCTTCAAGTCGATCTGGAGCGTATCGGGTCCGGCCAGTCCCAAAACCTCTTCGTTCGTTCCCACCGCCAGAATCCGGTCGCCACTAACGGCCACCGCCTCGGCAACGCTGAACTGTGCATCAACGGTCAGAATCTTCCCGTTGTACAGAATCGTGTCCGCATTTCCTTGAGCGAGACACAGATGAGCAGTGAGCAGAAAATAGAGTGCTACAAAATATAGGGTGCCCTTCTTCATGGTTTCCTCCCTAGCACATTAGAATGAATTTGTCCTAGATGATAAAGCCTACGGGGTGAGAAGGCAAAAGCTTAGCGTTCATCGACGGCTTCCCTTGTTGGCTTTGCCTGGCGGGGCCTATATAATCGGCCAAAACTAGGAGGGGGATCAGCATGTCCAATGAAATTCTTCGTCAATATCCACTGGAACCGATCGTGCGTCGAGAATTCCTGAAAAGGGCTTCCCTGGCAACTCTCGTCTGGGGAGCGAGTCCCAGAGCTGCCTTCGCGCAGGGAGCCGCGACAGGGTCGCTGCTGATTCAGGGCGGGTTGATCGTGACCTCTGAGCGGCAGTTTCTTGGCGACATTCGGACGCGCGCAGGAAAAATTGAACAGATCGGCTCCAACCTGGATCCACTCTCCTCCGGAGAAGAACAGGTGGTGGATGCCCGCGGAATGCTGGTTCTTCCGGGAGGAATTGATCCTCACACCCATCTACCGGGTAGTGTCGAGGACCTGGCCAGCGGGACGGCAACGGCCCTGGCCGGTGGGATCACAACCATCGGGGCCATGACCTTTCCCCGCACTGGAGAAAATGTAACAGAAGCTGTAAGCCGGGTTTCTTCGCTGATCGCCCAGCAGGCCATGGCCGACGTCCTGATACAACCAGGGCTGCGCGAATTCGCCGACGGCGCACCCCAACAACTGGCCGCTCTGTATGCTGCCGGTCATACCAGCGTAAAAATACAAATGCAGCGGCCCAGCTTTGATCAGCGGGGGATGGATTTCCTCAATTTGATCCGAAGCGCGGGTGAAGCGGGTGCCATTACCCTGATTCATTGCGAAGATCACCCTATTGTCACCGATACCACAGACGCCCTGATGGCGGCCGGTCGCACTTCGGCTCGCTACTGGGGCGAGAGCCGACCCGTGCTGGCTGAACTCGTATCGGTACAGCGGGCTATCGCTCTGAGCGAACATACGGGAGCGCCCATTTATATTGTTCATCTCTCATCGGAACGCGCACTGGACGCCTGCCGGGAAGCTCGCCGACGAGGACTTCCTGTTTACGTGGAGACACGCCCCACCTACCTGCACATGACGGAAGATCTCTATGCCGGAGCAGACCCGGGCCTCTATATCGCTTCTCCGCCGTTGCGCACCGCCCGGGACGTGGAAGCGATTTGGCGCGGCCTGACTGATGGGGACATCGACGTTCTGGGAAGTGATCACAGTGTCTTGAATCGTGCTCAAAAAGCCAACCCTGAGCTGACTCTGAAAACGCTGCGTCCCGGGTTCAGTAACCTGGAGGTGATGCTTCCCATGCTCCATTCGGAGGGAGTTGTGGGCGGCCGGATCTCGCTGGAGCGTTTCGTTGCCGTTACCTCCACACTGCCGGCACGCCTCTTCGGCATCTTTCCCAGCAAAGGAACCATCGCAGAAGGTTCGGATGCCGATCTGGCACTCTGGAATCCGACCCAGAGGCGCAGAGTGCGGGCTGCCGACCTGAAATCCCGTTGCGACTGGTCCCCCTATGAGGGACGCGAGGTCACCGGGTGGCCTCAGATGACGATTCGGCGCGGGGAGATCGTTTACGACGGAGATCAAATCGCGGCTCAGGAGGGAAGCGGGCGCCTGCTCACACGCGGGCCCACCCAGCCCCTTTAGCGGCCGTTTTGTGAACGGCTCCGGTGATGCTGCAAGGCCTTAGTCTCGGGCCGCTCTGAGAGCGGCCGCTACAAGTTCAATGCCTCCAGGACCCTTTCCGGTGTCATGGGCAGACGGCGTACCCGAGCTCCCGTGGCGGCGAAGACTGCGTTGGCTACCGCTGGAGCAGTGGGGGGTAGTCCCGGTTCACCGATTCCACCCATTTGCTCATCACTCTCCACAATGTGGACCTCGATTTCAGGTGCTTCACTCATGCGCAGGAGATGGTAATCCGAGAAGTTG
Organism: uncultured bacterium; assembly: GCA_965369785.1. GTDB lineage: Bacteria > Acidobacteriota > UBA6911 > RPQK01 > JADFOI01 > JADFOI01. The sequence goes on along the minus strand of CBDUTA010000193.1, from coordinate 969 downwards.
GTGGATTTCACACCCCCATCGGCAAATTCAATTTTCTCCTTGAGCAGGGCACTCAATCCCATGGTAATGGACCCTTCAATTTGAGCCGTCACAATGTCGGGGTTCACATAGGGTCCGCAGTCCACGGCACACACCACTCGATGAACCTTGACCTCTCCTGTTTTTTTGTCCACCGAGACTTCCGCAACCTGGGCATCGATAGTGCTACTCATGAGTTTCTCACCTCCTGGACGATGCCGAAGCCGAACTTGGGGCCGCTCAGCTGGAAATAATCCCGAATCACCTAATGCAGGGGAACATCTCTCTCCACCTGAACGGTGTGGGATTGGCCGTTAATTTTCAAAATCATGGCCTGAACCAAAAACCTGTGCTCCTGTCCTCGCCCCCAGGCTGAGGCTTTCGAGGTTAACCTTAACGTATTGAGTATCACTTTCTCAGCGGGATCTCAAGAGAAACCAGCCAAAGGGCTGTTCTCCCGCAATCAGTCCTGAAATCATCCCCAAACTGTCGGAACCAGGGAATGAGTCGCAGCTTATCTCCTCGTTTCCCGGAGCCTACCGGCCTTTTGTTAATGTGTATTTAGTGATGAAAACTGCCATAAGTGCTTATTTTGGCTTGCTTTCGCTGCAGAAGCCTTGGGGCAAAACAGCCTATCCCCCACTTTTTTTACAAAAAAATGAAGGGGCTGTCATATAGATCGGCTTGTGAGGCGACTAATACCGTGAATGAAAAGGTTTCAGCTGGAGCATCCATGGAAAAAGCCAAGCTGGAAGTTCTACTTGAAGAACACCACGCTGCTGCCTACACATGGGCTCTCCACTGCTGTCACGGTAACCAAGAGGAGGCCAAAGACGTGCTACAAACGGTTTATTTGACCATTCTGGAAGGGAAAGCCAAGTTTTCCAACCTATCCAGTTTCAAGACCTGGCTGTTTTCCCTGATCCGGAAGAAGGCCTGCACGGCACACCG
>CBDUTA010000192.1:0-7109 GCA_965369785.1 uncultured bacterium | reverse complement strand
GGCAAGACAGCCGTAGCATCCCCCTCGATGCGAAGATCGGCAAGCTGATCGTGTGCGGTCGAACCCTGATTGACAATGACGTAAACCGCTCCATGTTCCTTGGCCGATCGAGGCACGGAAGCGGCGGGTTCCACTTCAAGGGTAGATCCAACGGCGATCACCAGGTCGGCGCGAGAGGCAGCAAGGAAGGCCTCCCGCAATTTGTCCTGAGGCATCGCCTGCCCGAACGAGACAGTGGCTGGCTTGAGGAATCCCTTACAGGAACACAATGGGGGCTCACCGGTGCCTTTAAATTCCTCAAAGACGGGGTCTGGATCGCAAAGCTGGCCACAGGTCTGGCATTCGATCTTCCGATTGGTGCCGTGCAGCTCGATCACTCTTTCCTCAGGGTGGCCAGCCAGCTGGTGCAATCCGTCTATGTTCTGGGTCACCAGCGAGTCCAGGCGCCCCATCTGTTCCAGCTCATACAGTGCCCGGTGGGCTGGATTGGGTTGAGCGTCACGAATTTCATCCCAACCCTGAAGTTTGAACTCCCAGTGGCGAACACGAGCCTCGTGTGAGTTCATAAACTCATCGTAGTAGACGGGCTGCCACTTTTTCCACAGCCCCTGAGGACCCCGGAAGTCAGGGATACCTGAAGCGGTTGAAATGCCTGCTCCAGTGAAGGCAAAGACTCGATGGGCCTCATCCAAGAGAGTGGCCAGTTGAAGGGATGACATAGCGGTGTTCTAGCCGGGGCTATGCATAATCCCGGCTACCTTCTTTCCTCCGGTCAGGCACTGCGCAACACGATCACAGGTCGCAACTGATCGGTTGGGCCTGATTGCCCAATGGCCAGCAGCTTTTGCTGGTGGAAGAGTCGGAAAAACTTCTCCTGGGTGGTCCCAGTCCCGGATATTCCGTTTCCATGTCGTACTCGATCCGCCTGCTGCTCATTAAGATCGATACGGGGAAATTCGGGTAAAAGCTCCTCCATGGGGTGAAGATTCTCTCGCCACTGATCTTCAATCCCTTCCAGGGGCAGAGCCTGGGCAAGATCAAAGCACCCACTACGGGTGCGCTGTAACTTTCGAAGATAGGCCCCACACCCGAGGGCTTCTCCAATATCGTGGGCAAGAGTCCGAATGTAGGTGCCTGCAGAGCAGTGCACCTGTATGCTCCAGATCTCTCTTTCCTGTCTGAGTAACTTGAGCCGATGAATCGTAACCACTCGCCATGGACGTTCCACCTCCCGCTTTTGCCGCGCCAACTGGTAAAGCTTCTTTCCACCCACCTTCACAGCTGAAAACATGGGGGGCTGCTGCCGAATCTCTCCAGTGAATTTGCTGAGCACCTCAGCTGCTTGCCGGGAGGAAACTTGAGGTACAGCGCTCGTTTGGAGGATCTCGCCCTCTCCATCCAGGGTGTCCGTCGTTTGTCCGAACTGGATTTCGGCAAGATATTCTTTGTCACTGGACTGGAAGAAACGGGTCAAACGAGTGGCGGGTCCCAGGAGAAGCGGCAAGACTCCAGTGGCCAGGGGATCCAGCGTTCCCGTGTGGCCGACCTTGGTTCCTGAAAGCACCCGGACTCTTGCCACGATATCATGGGATGTGGGACCTGAGGGTTTGTTGACAACCAGCGCACCACAGAGAGGATTGTGGTTTGTCATTTCCAGGACACTTAACTGCTGGTCAGTGGTTTGCTGATCTGGCCTGCTGCTTCAAATGGCGGCTCGCATTTCCCATCCAACAGTCTCTCTAATTCCAAGACCACCTTCCCCACAACCTCCTGAAAGCTACCTTCAACGGCAAGACCTGCCGCGTTTTTATGACCGCCGCCGCCAAAATGTGCCGCTACGATACTGACATCATAGTTGTTTTTCGATCTCAAGCTGACACGATAGCGTCCCTGGGCCTCTTCACGAAAAAAGGCAGCCAGATCGACTCCTTCCATAGAGAGGGGGTAGTCGACGATACCTTCCATATCGTTAGCAGAAGCTCCCGTTTTCTCTAACATGTCCTGAGTGAGCGTGATGGAGGCGATCCTGGAAGAGTGGATCTGCAAGGTATTCAGGAGCATTCCCAGGATTTGAAGCCGGGCATAAGGACGACTCATGTAAACGGCCTGAGAAATCGCTGAGGGAGAGGCTCCATGATTAACGAGGTCACCCGTGATGAGAAAAGTTCTAGCCCGGGTATTGGAGTACTGGAAGGAACCGGTGTCGGTGAAAATAGCAACGTAGAGATTGGTAGCAATCTCTGGTGTCAGCTGGAGCTGGAGAGGTTGAGCAAGTTCGTAGATCATCTCTCCCACGGCGGCCGCCGAATCATCCAGCCAGTTGAGATCTCCAAAAGGTTCCGTGTTGGGGTGGTGGTCAATATTGATGACGAAGTACTGATCAAGGCCCTGGAGGCCGGACCGTTGCAGATCATTGCACTCCAGGAGCAACAGCCCATCGTAGCTTCCTTCAACCTTTTGGGTGAGCTGAATTCTTTCGATTCCGGGAAGAGACTGATAGGGACGTGGGTGAGGATCTGCATTGAAAATATGGGCAGTTTTACCCAGCTTTTCCAGCATCAAAGCCAGTGCCAGCTCCGAGCCGATCGCATCTCCGTCGGGGCGGGCATGCGAAGTAATGACAAATCGATCGTGATCTTTAATAAACTGAATTATGTCGTCCAAAGCCTTCACTCGTACTCAAAGATATCGACGTCGTATCTTAGCAAGTCTCCACCGAGGATTCGCTCACTTTCCCGGATGAACTTCGCTGACAATCCTTCCAACACTATTCGATTTGGACCAATGGCCACCGCTCCCACTCGCGCCCGTTGCAAGAGCTCCTGATGTTCAATCTCAGAAACTGAGAAGTTGAAGCGGGAGCGTAAACGATCAACGACCTTCCGAAGGACACTCCGTTTCTCCTTCAGGGAGTGGCTGTGAGGAAGGTGGATTTCCAAAGAGCAAAAAACAATGGGCATAAACTCTCTATACATACTAACCCTTTTATTAGCCCTAGTTCTAATGGAAACCCGGGAAAACCGGTTTCTGCTAAAATCGAAAACCTACCATGAAGGCTATTCGTGTGCATGAGGTCGGGGGTCCTGAGGCCCTTTCTTACCAGGATGTTCCAGAGCCCCAGCCAAGGCAGGATGAAGCCGTAGTTCAGGTTGAGGCCATCGGCCTGAATTTCATCGATATCTATTATCGAGAAGGACTTTACCCGGAAACTCTTCCCTTCACGCCCGGATTGGAAGCGGCAGGGACCGTTTGCGCAGTGGGTTCTCAGGTCACTGAAGTTCAGGTGGGAGATCGCGTTGCTTATTCATCAGCTATGGGAGCTTATGCACAGCAGGCATCGGTGCCCGCCTGGAAGCTTGTTCCGGTGCCCCGGGATGTCGATACTCAAACCGCCGCCGCCGTCATGCTCCAGGGGATGACCGCCCACTACCTGAGCCATTCCACTTACCGCCTGGAGCCCGGCCAGACGGCACTCGTACACGCAGCCGCAGGAGGAGTCGGCCTGCTGTTGGTACAGATGGCCAAGATGCGTGGTGCCCAGGTGGTGGGAACGGTTTCCACCCAGGCAAAAGCCGCGCTTGCTGATCAGGCCGGGGCCGATCACGTTGTCTTGTATAGCGAGAAAGATTTCGAGTCTGAGGTTCATCGGCTCACCGGAGATGCGGGAGTGGAGGTGGTCTACGATTCAGTGGGAAAAAAGACTTTTGAAAAGAGCTTAAACTGTTTGAAGCCTCGCGGATATCTGGTTCTTTTCGGGCAATCCAGTGGGCCTGTCGACCCTATAGATCCTCAGATCTTAAATACTAATGGATCTCTTTTTCTGACTCGCCCAAGCTTGTTCCATCATATTTCTTCTCGAGAGGCTTTGTTGGAGCGAGCAGAGGCAGTCTTGAACTGGGTGTCCAGTGGAGACCTCGAAGTGCACGTCAGTAAAACTTTCCCGCTTTCTGAAGCCTCCCAGGCCCACAGAGCGCTAGAAGAAAGAAAGACCACCGGGAAGGTCTTACTCTTGCCTTAGCCGGGAATATTCATAAACTGTCTGCTGCAGCGGCGGGATCATCCGACAGGACTGCGTTGCACTTCCTCGACCTCCTCGGCGTACTGCAAGAGTACGCCTGCGGGGGTCTCGGGTCGCGACGCCTTGTCCTGCCGGCGCTGCCGCCGCTTCGCGACAACAGCCTATGAATAATCCGGGCTAGTGTCTCTGTGGGGACTGTCTCAAAGGTCGGTCGAGGTTAGCTGCGTAGGGGCGCACTGACGTGCGCCCAATAAGTCGTGGATAAAACAGGGCTTCTGGGCGCACGGCCTGCGCCCCTACAGAGCGTACGCTAGAGCTCCGGTGCAACCTCCTCTTGGGTAAAGGCCTCGATGACATCACCGATTTTGATGTCGTTGAAATTGGCAATGGAGAGACCACATTCGTATCCTTCCCTGACTTCATTCACATCATCCTTGAAGCGTCGCAGTGAATCGAGCTCACCGGTGTATATGACCACGTTGTCCCGGAGGAGGCGAACCTCGAAATTTCGCTTGATCAGACCGTTCTGGACATAGCTGCCGGCAACGGTTCCGAATTTCGGCACACGGAAGGTATCGCGAACCTCTGCTCGCCCCATCTCCTTTTCTCGAAACGTCGGTTCCAAAAGCCCGACCATGGCCTGTGTGATCTCCTCCGAGACCTCGTAAATCACGGTGTGCAGCCTGATATCCACCTGTTCCCGTTCGGCAACATCCCGAGCAGTTCGTTCGGGGCGGACGTTAAATCCGACGATAATGGCATTGGAGGCAGAGGCCAGTAAAACATCCGACTCTGAAACAGCCCCTACACCACTGTGAATAATCTTGATCTGAACCTTTTCAGTACTGAGTTTGTGCAGAGTGTCCTCCAAAACTTCAACGGATCCCTGAGCATCAGCCTTGAGCACGATGCGAAGCTCCTGAACTTTCCCCCCTTTCATTTGAGCAAAGAGGTCATCCAGATTGACCTTGCCAGTCACGGCAAGTTCCTGCTCTCGAAGCTGTTGTTGCCGAAATTCGCCGATCTCCCGAGCCTTGGCGGCGCCCTCGACAACCTGGAAGGAATCACCGGCCTGGGGCAGCGTCTGAAATCCCAGGATCTCGACCGCGCTGCCGGGTCCGGTCTCAGCACAAGAATTTCGGCGGTCATCGAACATGGCCCGAACTTTTCCGAAAGCCGCTCCAGCAATAAAAGAATCTCCCACTCGAAGAGTTCCACCTTGCACCAGAATACTAGCGACTGCTCCGCGGCCTTTATCGAGCCTGGCTTCCAAAACGACCCCTGACGCCGCTCGTTTGGAATTGGCTTTCAGCTCCAATAGATCAGCGGACAACAAAATCATCTCAAGCAACGAATCGAGATTGGTCTTTTCCTTCGCGGACACTTCCACCATGACCGTATCGCCACCCCACTCTTCTGCCACCAATTCATGCTTGGTCAACTCTTTCCGGACCTTTTCGGTCTGGGCATCCGGTTTATCGATTTTATTGATGGCTACAATGATGGGAACCTTAGCGGCTCGGGCGTGATCGATCGCTTCCACGGTCTGCGGCATCACTCCATCATCGGCAGCGACAACCAGGACCACCAAGTCGGTCAAGTCCGCTCCACGAGCCCGCATTCGGGTGAAGGCCGCGTGGCCCGGAGTATCAATAAACACAATTCTACGACCCTTCACATCAACATGATAAGCACCTATATGCTGGGTGATTCCTCCCGCCTCGCTCTCCGCCACTTGGGTGTTCCGAAGCGAATCCAGGAGAGAAGTCTTGCCGTGATCGACGTGACCCATCACCGTCACCACAGGAGGTCGCACCGTCAGGTCCTGGGGAAGATCCTGGACCTGTTCCTCCTCAGCCGCCGCCTCCTCAAAGGAAACAAAGTGTGGGATCACGTCGTGAAGTTCACAAATCTCCTGGACCAATTCCTGATCCAGGATTTGGTTGATGGTGGCCATCGCACCTCTGGAGAAAAGCTCCTTAATCAGCTCGTTGCTTTTGATCTGAAGTCTTTCGCCCAGTTCCTTGACCGTTATCTTCTCTGAAAAGGTCACTTCTCGAGGCCCGCTCACTTCTACCGGTTCAGAGATTTCCGCTACCGGTGCTTTTCCCGGTTCCTCCACCACTTCGGCCTCACCGACCGGTTCAGCCACAGGCTCCGGAGGCTTTTCTGCCACTTCTTCGTCCAGCACTGGGGCTTGGGTGGATTCCGTCTTTGCTTTTTCCTCTAGTAACTGCAGCTCCTGGCGCGCCTTGCGAACTGCCTCTCGCTCAGTCTTCTGAGTGATCTTCTCCAGCTCTGCCCGAGTGGGTTCGTGCATTGCCTTTTCCAACACCTCGGCAGAGACCTGAGCTTCCACCTTTTCAATGATCGGTTCATCGTCAATAGTGACTTCTGTTCTCTGGGGAATCGCATCCTCGTCGAGTTCTACTTTTCGGTAACTCGCCTTCCCCTTACGGGGCTTCAGAGAACCTACCCAAGGGCTTGCGACCTCTTCCTCTTCAACTTTTTTAGCTCTTTTGTGGGGTTTTCCCAGCTGCTTGATGCTCTTGCGGGGTTTCGAAGAGGCTACCTTCTTCTTTTCTTTCTTTTCTTTCCTCTCCTTCTTCTCCCTGACCCTTTCCTCTTCCTGCTGTTCCAATTCCACCATGAGTTGAAGGCGGCGGCGGATACGATCGGCGATATCGTGATCCACCGGAGTATCCGATGAAGGGACCCAGACCCCAACTTTTTTAAGTTCGGATATCACCACCGCATTTCTCATTTCAAATTCGGAGGCGAGATCACTGACTTTTATTTGTTGCATTTCTTAGTCTTGGGAAACCTTTCTTAGGTCGTTTTTTCAGCTTCCTCTTCTGAATCCGCTTCAGGTTCCGAAGCAGCGTCCGGTTCCACAACTGCTTCCGCAGAGGATGAATCCTCAGTCTGATCCTCTTCCTGAACGGTTTCTGCTTCAGGCAGGGATTCCGATTCCGAACTGGAGGCGACCCATTCTTTAGCTTGGTCGATCAGCTGTTGAGCGGTCTTTTTTCCAAGTCGAGGAATTTCCGTTAGATCTTCGAGCGACTTTGAGGCCAGGTCCTGTATCGAC
>CBDUTA010000191.1:0-7113 GCA_965369785.1 uncultured bacterium | reverse complement strand
CCGGAGCCGTTTCGATGTCCGTGCTTTCCATCCAGTCGTGAAACTCTTCGGTAAAGAGTTTGATGGCCGCCTCATTGAAATACCCACCGATGTTGGCTCGCACCAGGATGGGGTGAGATGGCGTCACCGCATCCAGCTGCCTGCGGTTGAGCTTACCTTTTCCAAACCAGGTTCGACCGGTTCCGGGGGCATTCGACCCTTCCTCAACCCGCAAAGAGATCCATTGACCTTCGGGTATGTTCTGCACCCGGATGGCGTTGAGCAGGGTATCCCGAATCTTCTTGGCCGTCCCCTCGGGATTGCTTGCGGCAGTGACCGTCAGCTGAACGCTGGGATCGACAAACCCCATGCTGGGTCCGTACCTTCTCGCCGCCCGCGAGAAGAGGTGAAAATGGGTCTGTATCAGACCGGGAATGACCACCCTGCCTCCCACGTCTTCAATGACGGTCTGAGGTCCTGCCAACGCCCTCATCTCATCATTGGTTCCCCGCGACATGATCTTTTTGCCTTTGATCGCCAGGGCCTGGAAAATATTGCCGGGAGTTTCCGGGATGATACTGCGATCATCCATACTCACAACCTTGCCGTTGATCAACACCAGGTCGGCATAACCCATTTGGTCCACCAAGGCCGGGCGGCTCTGCGCCCAACCCACTCCAGAAAACACTCCAACTAGAACGAGCCCGCAAAGGCACCTCTTAAAGCATCGAGTCATGACATCCTCCATCCTGCAAAGAAAACCTCTCTGTGATTGCTCCCAATGCTAAATCCTAGCGCCACTGAAGGCAATCAAAATTGTCTTCTATTTTGGGCCAAAGTGAGTGGGGGTTGATTTTTCGCGGACCGGTCAGGATCATTGCCGCGGGAAATCGGCCTTGGTCTCCTCCAAGATTTCACGGATCGCCTTGCGGTCCGCGTCCGACAGGTGGGCGAACTCTTCACTCCTGTCCTGGCCGCCGAGCACCTCTCCCAATCGCTCATAAACGTACTTTTTAGTCAGATCGGGCAACGCATCGAAGGCCTCGGAGTAGATGAGATAACTGCACGGATACCGAAAAAGCCTCTCGGTAAGATCCAGCTGCCGCAGGGACCGGCCCTGCCGATCCCGCGGCCCCTGACTGACGAACTCGGCGGAAAATCCCGAAGTACCTGCGATCGGATCACTCAGCGGCGCTTCGTCGACCAGGAGCATCGCCCGTACAAGCGGCTCAGCAATACTCTCGATACGCTTCAGGGTAGCGGTGGGTCGGTAGTCCTGGTCGCGCCCCAGTTCCTTGTTGAGTATCTGCTGGTGGTGAAGCGCGGTCCAGGTGTCGTAATTCACACGGGTAATCAGGTTTTGCACGTGAACCTGATGCTCGACCACCATGAGCGCGACGATGTCGCTGTGTTTGCCGAGGTAAGGGCTGGTGTCCAGAAGTTCGCCGAGATCGGTCAAGTTAGCGCCTGCGGTCAAGTCCAACCGGGCGGCGTCAGCAGCATCCACGGCAATCAAGTTCCCCATGTGCACCTGGTTGCCGTGGGTTCCGGTGACGTACCACCCGCCCCAGCGTTGTCTGAGTGGGCTCTGGTCCGTGGTGAGGTGCCAGCCTTCGTGGGAGACGAGTTGGCCGCTCTGGTCTGTAAACCCTGAGCCCATGATGTATCGCGGCACTCCGCCACCGGTCAGTGAATAGGAGTCATGACAACGGAGGCAAAGGTGGGTCTGGCGCTCAAACCTGGGACTCTTGCTCCTGGTCTGGTTAAGAGTATAAAAAACAGCGCCCAACCGTGGGTCGACCGCGGAGATCTCGAGGACGGTACCACCCTGCGGCCAGGCCACATAGACGTCGTCTTTGAAGTAGATGGCGCGGGGAGTCCGGGGAGAAATCAAGTCGACCTGGAAGCTGGTCCTGGAAAACACGAGTATCTGAGAGGCAACAGGGATCTTCAAGTTTCGCAGCAATGAGGCCAGGTATCCGCTGTGGGCGTCGAACTGCAGTTCTACTTCGCCGCTGTCGATCTTCCGCTGCAGCTGAGCTACAGGGTCGGTCGGCACGCTGGTCGAGTATCCGATGGCCTCATACTCGGTGTCGTAGGGGAGCTGTAGCATGGCTCCCACCAGCGCCGGAATGAGGAAGACGAGTGCCCCGCAAGTCGCTAACGCCACTCGTCGGAATCGAGGAACACTGATCGCCCGAAGTTTAAAGCAAACCATCGCCATAAGTTCCACAGAAGCGAAAGACCCAACCTTCATATTAGCCCGGACTATTCATGAATTCTATACGCTAGCGACGCAACCTTCATCAGGGAAATGGCGGAGATCCTCTGGAATGTGGGAGGCACCTCAGGTGCCGAACAACTCGATCCTTAAAATAGCTCCTACCGTGGAACACAGGAAAACTCTCGCCGATTCTTTCCCCATTGTTTTCGGATTCGGCACCTGAGGTGCCTCCCACATTCCGGAAGCGGCGCGGCCAGCACGAAGTCACGAAAGCACGAACAGGGTGCCTCTCACATTCTTGAGTCTTTGCAATCCTGACGGTCCCGACTCGCTCCTACGTCCCTTCGTGACAAGAGCCTATGCATCTATCGGGCTGCCCGGAAAAGCGCATTAGAGCCCGTTGAAGTCCCCTTCACTGAGGTCTCCGATCCATCCGCAAGCAAGACCTGAAAACGAGGGTCGTCACCGAGAGGGGTCAGCGTGCGTCCATCCGAAAAAACCAGGTCTGAGCCATCTCTTCTGCCGTTCTTCCCGCTTGTCCTGGATACCTCTGCTCCCACGCCTCATAGAGTTCTCTTACCAACAGCGGATTTTCTACCCGTGTGGCCCTCACCTTATAAAGTTTATGACCCACCCTGAGTCGCATATTTGAATCCTGAAGCAGAAACTGGGCCCAACGGCTTTCACCGCCTCGCCCGGAGGGCACATAAAGAACTCCGTCATGAAAAAGGGACGAGGTGTTAACCGAGTAGGGATCCGAAGATCGAACTTCGAGGGTCACCGTAGTGTACTGCTCCGTGAAGCTCCAGTCCGTCACTGGAACCGTCACTTCTTCCCCACTGAGCCGGCCACCTGGAATGATGGCAAGGGGTTCGGTTCGAAATAGAAGGACCAATCCCAGAACGAGTGCAAAGGTCACTACGATAGCGACCAGTCCTCCAACCACCCATTTGAGGATCCTCTTAAACACAGCTCATCTCTAGCCCGGATTATACATAGGTTCTCGTAGCGAGACGCCGAAAACGCCGTCTGAATGCGTTGCGCCACGCGCGGGGTACCCGCCTTGTGGGTCGCGCAGTCGGTGCAGCACACCGGATGGTTTGGGCGCCACAGTAGAAAATAAATGCATAATCCGGGCTAGAGTTCTTACCCAAAGAACGACTAAAGAGGATGTCATTCTACTGCATCAGCTCATTTTTAGACGGAAATAGAGAGAACAGGACTAACCGCCCCAGGTCTCTGAAACGAGGGGCGTCGCGGAGGAGATAGTCCCCTTACTGAGGTTTGGCGGTTCTCACCACCTCATCAAAAACCCGCAGCAGGTTTTCACCCATGACTTTGGCCACGTCCTCACGAGAGTACCCTCTCTTTAGAAGGGCCTGAGCGATATTCTGATACTCCCCGGCGTTTTCAATCCCCTTGATGTTAACCGGATACCCTCCCCAGTCCGAGCTGATGGCCACGTGCTCTACACCAACCAGCCTGGCGATGTAATCAATATGATCAATGAGAAAAGAGAGCGGAGGAATGTCGCTGCTGCGCTGCCGAGCCCTTTCGGACCGACGGGAGGAGCCCCTACTTCTTCGTTCCTCGATGAAATCGTAGATCGTGGTGGGATCTCCGTTATATACCAACGGCTCCAGACCCATGAGGCCAGAACCACGGGGCCGTCCCGTGTGGTATTTATCCTGGAACTCCTGGTTGACGACCATGGGCAGAAAGGGAACGCAAATCACTCCTCCCATGTCTGCCAGCTTACGAATCATCTCATCGCTCCAGTTGGGGATCGTAGGCGACGTCACCAGGGCTCGCACCCCTGAGTGGGTGGTCGCCACCGGTTGAGTACTGACCTCCATGACGTCCAGGACCGTTTGCTCAGCCGTGTGGGAGAGATCAATCAAAATTCCCAGCCGATTCATCTCCGCCACCAGTTCCCGGCCAAACTCGGTCAGGCCATACCCCTTGCCGCCGTTGCGGGGTGAGTGCATGACATCGCCGATATTGTTCTCCAGCAGGTGAACCAGGTTCATCTCCCTGAGGCCCAACCGGTGGTACATGCGCAGCACTCCCAGATCACTCTCAATGGCCAGCGCCCCTTCAATCGAGAGTATGGCCGCGATCTTGCCTTCCTCGCGAAGTGCCCTGATCTGGTCGCCATTGGTGGCCACCCCGATTCGATCCGGGTACTTGGCCAATTCCCGATAGAAGTGATCAAACTGTCTTAAGGCGTCTTTGACGGCGAGATGGTTGGCTTCGTAGAACTCATCAATTCCGGTGTTCACGAAGGCTGCTCCCAGTCCGCCCTGCTCACCCAGGGGAAGAGTAAAGCGCGGATCGGCGTTCGCTTCTCCAATGGTTCCCCCCCGGTGGTAGGTTGAGGATGTTGGATGCATATGCCCATCAAACACCCAGAAAGGCTCAGCCGAATTCTGGGCATAGACAGGCTCGAGAAAGGCCGAGAAAGATGAAAGAGCCCCAAATTCAAATGACAGAATGAAACACAAGAATACAGTAACGGTCACTCCCATCAGGATGCGTGTTTTCATGGTGCAGCATCTCCTTTTTTTTCAAACAAGTCCGGGCTAAGAAGAAAACGTTACCCTTGAAGTATCACCATTTGTTTCTTGGGTCAACGGGTGACCGGACCACACACGGTAGGATAGGAAATGTCCGGGCCAGGACCCAAATCGACGATTTCGCTGATTCAAAACTGGGAAAGGTTGAAGGCCATCGAAAATGCCAAGGAATCCTGCTCCACCTGCGACCAAAAGTGGAGCCTCATGCGACTTCGCTTATTTGGGGAAAACGTTTCGGGAACTTTTCAGCCAAAAGAGACGATCGAACTCACTTTGACATGCTTTCAGAGCGAGCATAGCAGCGGGAAAAACCAACCCACATTCAGATTAGGGAGCAGAAGGACAGGCTTAGCCTCAATCTCCCACTAAAGGCGCCCAACGCAACTTCACCTGAGAGCTTTCGCCCTTCTTTTCAGTCCAGGCAATGTAGACGTTCTCGGCGTCCACAGCCAGCGAAGGTAAAACTGCATTTTCGGTGTTATCGCTGACCTGATAGGTTTGACTCCACTCTGTCTTACCTTGACCTCGGTGGGCAAGAAAGATCTGGGGCTTCTCGTCCTCGATGTTCACCCAGGCAGCCCAAACGGTGTCGTTTTTGTCGGTTGTCACTTGGGTGTGCAAGACGGTTTTCGCTGGGGTTTTAGCGACCAACTGCCGAGGCTCAAAGCTTATTCCACCGTCCTCAGAGAAAGTGTAGTAGATACCCGCCTCCTCTTCAGTTCTTCCGGCTGTAAACCATAGCCCGTGGATTCTGTCCTCGCTGTCGCTGGCGATCGAGATACCAGCGTGCGGGCAACCGGTGACCCAACCATCATCACTAATCGTGACCGGGTCGCTGAAGGTCTTTCCACCATCTGTGGAACGAATCGCAACATGGTCGCGCACACTGTCCTGGTCGACAAATCGATGGGATACGACGACCGTCTTCCCGCCATCCAGGAAAACGATGTTCGGCACACAACAGGCACAGATCGCCTTGGAAATAAGATAATTCTCTCCATAGGTCCTACCCCCATCCTCGGACATCGCCATAAAGAGTTGCGAGGACATATTCATCATCGCCTGGGGGTCATCTCTGGGGACGGCCTCGGTCCGATTGCGCCCGTCGATCCAAGTGGCGTATACCCTTCCATCCGGACTGGTAGAGATGTTCGGAAAAGCATGAGCGACTGCCCTGCCATCATCGTTCAACGTGCTGGCCGGAGAAAACGCTGCGCCCCTTTCTGCGTGAGCCACTTGTATGTAGCCCGTGTGATATTCCGGGAAAGGTGTGGCGAAAATAGCTGCCACGCTGCCATCCGAACCGATCGTGAGCTTGGGCCGATTGTCTCCACCAGCGTGGTTGACCTCGCCGGGATCGTTGTTGATTCGTCTGGGCTCACCCAATTGTTTACCGGCAGTGTTCCATGAGGCGACAAAAGCATTCCGGCCGTCGTCTTCGCCTTGGCTGTCCTCTGTCCATCCCAGAAAGACCTCCCCACTTGGAGACACCTTAAAATATGGATCAGCGGCGTTGTTCTGAAGGTCTCCCACGGTAATCTCCTGGTTCAAGGAAATAACCTGGGTAATCGGCGAATCTGATAGGGGTGTGTCGTCGGCCTGGGTTCCACTGCATCCCGATAGAGCCAGCGAGATGCCCGCTAGTAAGACAAGTCCTGTTTTCATAGTGTTCATCTCCTAAGTGTGTCGTGTTGTTGCTACCATGGTAAGCAAGGTTCAGTTCTCTGTCAATCGTGATGGAGTGGCACTGCAGTAGAGAATTGATGCATCATCCCGGCTAACGTGCACCCGAGAGAGAGGGCGTGCTGGTTGGCGGACGACGGTGCTGCGTAGCCTGCTCATAAGCATAGGCCAACTCAATCAACCGAGCTTCACTCCAGGCTCTACCCAGCAATTCCACCCCCACCGGTAAACCCTGGTCGGTAAAACCGGCAGGCACGGTGATAGCCGGGAGCCCTGAGTTGGCACTAAAGCAGCCATTGCTTCCCCCCTGATTTTCACCGATGGGAGCAGCCACGCGGCTGATGGTCGCATAGGCGATCGCATCCAGGTCGTGCTCGGCCATCACCAGCAAAACGGCTCGCCTGAGAGTGGTTCGCTTTACGAGCAGTTCCAGGTATTCCTGGCTATCGGCAGGGGGACTTTCCTGGCGCCGACGCAGCTGGGGCTCTATCGCGGGATGATAGTTTCCCGAGTCCAAGATCTCCTTGAAGGATCGCAAGGGCGCACCAGGGTGCCGAGCCAGGTAGGCATTCATATCATCCCGGGTTTCGTATTCCGCAACCAGAAGTCGATCGGCCAGGAGTTCATCCAATCCCGGGATGGTCACCTCAA
>CBDUTA010000190.1:0-7137 GCA_965369785.1 uncultured bacterium | reverse complement strand
GGACTTTCAGCCGAGGATGCGGTTTCCATGATCGTCAACGGTTTTTGCAAGAAGGTTTTTAAGGAATTACCCATGGAGTTTGCGGTAGAAGCTCAAAAGCTGCTCAGCGTGAATCTCGAAGGAAGCGTGGGCTAGAGTATAGATGTTTTACTGATTGCGCAGTGATGAGGAGAAAGTGAAAAGTGATGCTGGAAATTAAGAATTTACATGTGAAGGCGGATGGAAAAGAGATCCTGCGAGGAATCGACCTGAAGGTCAAAGCAGGCGAGGTGCACTCGATTATGGGACCCAATGGGTCGGGCAAGAGCACCCTGGCCCAGGTTTTGGCGGGACGAGAGTCCTATGAAGTGACGGACGGAGAGGTGATCTATGAAGGCGAAAATCTCCTGGAGAAGGCCCCTGAAGATCGCGCCCGCCAGGGAATCTTTCTGGCTTTCCAATATCCCGTGGAGATTCCCGGCGTGAGCAACACCTATTTTCTGAGAGCGGCCTTGAACGCTCTTCGCAAGGAGCGGGGTGAGGAAGAGGTCGATGCCATGGATTTCCTGGCCCTGATCAAAGAAAAAATGAAGCTTCTCGGAATGGGTGAGGATCTCATCAGCCGGCCTGTGAACGAGGGTTTTTCGGGTGGCGAAAAGAAACGAAATGAGATCTTCCAAATGGCCGTATTGGAACCCAGGTTGGCCATTTTGGATGAAACAGACTCAGGGCTGGACATTGATGCACTGAAGATTGCCGCAGACGGGGTGAATTCTCTGCGCAGCCCGGACCGGGCCTTTATTGTGGTGACCCATTACCAGCGGCTGTTGGGCTACATTGTTCCCGATTTCGTTCATGTTCTTTATGAGGGCCGAATCGTCAGGTCGGGGGATAAGAGCCTGGCTTTGGAACTCGAAGAGAAGGGCTACTCCTGGTTAGAAGACAAGACGGCAGCAGCTGTGAATTCCTGAGTGAAAAAGAAGATAATGATTGAAGAGACTCAACCTAAAAAAGATACGGATTCCTACCTCTCCAGCTTTGCGCAGCTCCAAAAGGGCTTAGAGGGCAAGCAACCCCCTTGGCTTCAGCAGATTCGTCAGGCCGCGATTTCCCGCTTTTCTGATCTCGGATTCCCCACCTCCCGGCAGGAAGAGTGGAAGTATACGGAGGTGGCACCCATCCAGAGGACCGCCTTTAGACCTGCCGACTGTGAACTCAATGGGCTGACGACCGAGAGACTGACCGAGCTGACTTTCGGCAACCTGCAATGCCCGCGCCTGGTCTTTCTCAACGGTCATTATTCAGCACAGCTGTCTTCGCTCAAGGGTCTTCCCGAGACCGTTCAGGTACAAAGCCTTGCCGAAGTTCTGGAGCAAAACCCTGATGGGGTAGAGGCTCACCTGGCCCGGTATGCCCGCTACCAGAATCATCCCTTCGTGGCCCTCAACACGGCTTTGATTCAGGATGGAGCCCTGGTCCATGTTCCCAGGGGAGAGGTGATCCAGGAACCGATCCATCTGCTGTACCTCTCAACGGGAGCTGAGGAAGCGATGGCGATCCATCCACGGAATCTGATCCTGGCCGAGGACAATAGTCAGGTAGCCGTTCTGGAAAGTTACGTCGGACTCCAAGAGGGGGTCTATTTCACGAACTCGGTGACAGAGATCGTGGCTGCTGAAAATGCCGTTGTCGATCACTACAAACTGCACCAGGAGAGTAAGGGGGCGTTCCACGTGGGTACCCTCCAGGTACACCAGGAGCGCGATAGCACGGTCAGGGCATTCAACGGTACGCTGGGTGGAAAGCTCACCAGAAATGAAGTCAATGTGGTGCTGGACGGGGAAGGGGCTGAGTGTCATCTGGACGGCCTCTATTTGATTTCCGGCACTCAACATGTCGACAACCACACTCGACTCGAGCATGCCAAACCCCACTGCCAAAGTCGGGAAGTGTATAAAGGAATTCTGGGGGAGAAGGCAACCGGGGTCTTTCACGGTCGAATCGTGGTTCTCCCCGGTGCTCAGAAGACAGACTCCAAGCAAACCAACAACAATCTCTTGCTTTCGGACGAGGCACTGATCAATACGAAGCCTCAGTTGGAGATTTATGCGGACGACGTCAAGTGCACCCATGGAGCCACCATCGGCCAGCTGGACCCCGAAGCGCTCTTTTATTTGCGCTCGCGGGGAATAGACAAGCCCGCAGCCCGCAGCCTTCTCATCTATGCCTTCGCCAGCCAGGTCGTGAATCGGATCAAGGTGGACCTTGTGCGCACCAAGCTTGACGAATATCTTTTATCGTGGCTTTCGGAGGGCCATCTCGTCAGGGAGGCCGGTTAACCCGGATGATGCACCATCCGGGTTTGAGAGAAAAGGAAAGAGAGCAAGAAGGAGTGAAAACAGACCGGCAGATTGCAACTCAGGATTCTTATCCAGGAGCAGACCTCGGATTCGATGTAAAGAAGATCAGGGGCGACTTCCCGATCTTGAAACAAAAGATTTACGGCAAGCCTCTGGTGTACCTGGACAACGCTGCCACGACTCAGAAGCCTCAGGTCGTTATTGACACGATTAGCCACTACTATTTGACCGATAACGCCAACATCCATCGCGGCGTCCATTGCTTGAGCCAAAGAGCCACCGAGGCCTACGAGCAGGCACGGATCAAGGTGCAGCGCTTCCTCCATGCAGCGGAATCACGAGAAATCATTTTTGTGCGCGGTGCCACCGAAGCCATGAATCTGGTGGCTCAAACCTACGGCAGAAAACATGTGCAGGCTGGAGATGAAGTGATCGTCTCGGCCATGGAACACCATTCCAACATTGTTCCCTGGCAGATGCTCTGCGAGGAAAAGGGTGCCACCCTGCGGGTCATCCCCATGAATGACGAGGGGGAACTGCTGCTGGATGAATACGAAAAACTTCTCAACCCTCGGACTCGCCTGGTAGCCGTGGTTCATGTTTCCAATGCCCTGGGGACCATTAACCCGATTCAGGAGATCATTGAGAAAGCTCACCAGCTGGACATTCCCATACTTGTTGACGGGGCTCAAGCAGCTCCCCATTTAAAGGTGGATGTGCAGGAACTCGATTGCGATTTTTATGCGGTCACCGGGCACAAGCTTTATGGACCGACTGGAGTGGGAGTTCTCTACGGGAAAGCAGACTTACTCGACTCCATGCCTCCTTATCAGGGGGGTGGAGAGATGATCCGATCGGTCACTTTCGAGAAGACCACCTATAACGTACTCCCCCATAAGTTTGAAGCTGGGACGCCCAATATCGTGGGAGGCATAGGCATGGGCGCTGCCCTGGATTACCTGAGCGAGATCGGTTGGGACAACATCGCCGCTCATGAGGAGGAGCTTCTTGCTTATGCCACACAACAGCTTTCTGCCATATCTGGATTGAGGCTCATTGGAACAGCCAGGGAGAAAGCCGGCATTCTCTCTTTCGTGATTGAGGGTGTCCATGCTCACGATGTGGGCACCATCCTAGATCAAGAGGGGGTTGCGGTTCGTACGGGGCACCACTGCGCACAACCGGTTATGGATCGCCTTCAGATACCCGCGACGGCACGAGTCTCGTTGGCGTTTTACAATACCCGGGAGGAAATCGATGTGCTGGTCAAGGGTATCCAGCGAGTGATCGAGGTCTTTAAGTGAGTGACGAAGTGTCCCACCTGAACGATCTCTACGAGGAGGTCATTCTGGATCACTGCAAGAATCCTCGAAATTTCAAGGCCCTCCCGGAAGCAAATCGAAAGGCAGAGGGATACAATCCCCTCTGTGGGGACAAGGTCACGGTCTATCTGAAAGTGGAGGACGAGGTGGTTCGGGACATCAGCTTTGAGGGAATCGGCTGCGCCATCTCAACGGCTGCCGCCTCCCTGATGACGGAGACGTTGAAAGGGAAAAATTTGACCGAGGTTGAGACCCTGTACCGGGACTTTCATGATCTGGTAACGGGTAAGGGTGGTGAGGCCTCACAGATGGGAAAGCTGGCGGTGTTTCATGGCGTCTGTGAGTTTCCCGTTCGGGTGAAGTGTGCCACTCTTGTCTGGCATACGCTGCGGGCGGCGTTGCAGCAAAAACAGGAAGCTACCACCACGGAATGAGCGCATATCTTTGAAGGAGTAGCTCTATGGAAGAGGAAGTCAACGAGGGGCAGCCAGTCAATACCAGCCAGTCGGCTGAGGGCGAAGGGATCAAAGAGAAGATCATCGGGATTCTGAGAACCATTTATGACCCGGAAATCCCGGTGGACATTTACGAGTTGGGGCTGGTCTATGACATCGATGTGAAACCCTCCGGCGTCGCTGAGGTGAAGATGACCCTGACCTCTCCGATGTGCCCGGTTGCCGAATCCCTGCCACCTGAAGTGGAGTCCAAAATCGGTAAGGTTCCCGGGGTCACCCAGGCATCCGTCGAAGTGGTATGGGATCCTCCCTGGACCATGGACATGATGTCGGAGGCAGCCAAACTCCAGCTGGGAATGCTTTAAGCCGGGACTATTCATAAATTCTCTACTGCAGCGCCGACAGCATCCACCCTGCCTGCGTTGCTCTCGTTCGGCTTCCTCGGCGTACTCTCTAGTACGCCTGCGGGAGCCTCTCGTCGTGCGTCTTGTCAGTCCGGCGCTTTCGTCGCTTCGCGACGAGAACCTATGAATAATTCCGGCTAGCTGCCAGAAGTTTCAGGTTCCAGGCATCCCAACTCGCTTCAATGAGTTAGCCCGTAACATCCAATTCCCTGTTCTGCTAAGCTAGCTTCTGAGCCTATGTGTGGAATTCTCTGTTATCTCGGAAAGCGACAGGCCCTCCCTATTCTGTTGGAGGGACTCAAGAAGCTGGAGTATCGCGGGTATGACTCCAGCGGTCTGGCCCTCGCTGAGAACGGGGAAGTCTTTTGCCGAAAGGCGGTGGGTAAGATTCAAGCCCTGGAAAATAGCCTAGTTGGGGTGCAATGGAAAGGAAGCAGCGGCATCGCTCACACCCGTTGGGCCACCCACGGGAAGCCCTCAGCAGCCAATGCCCACCCCCATGCGGATTGCAGGGAAAGAATTTTCGTTATCCACAACGGCATTATTGAGAATTATCAAAGCCTGAAAAAGACTCTTCTTGAACGCGGACATCAGTTTCGCTCGGAAACCGATTCAGAGGTGCTGGCCCATCTTATCGAGGAGCACTATCAGGGAGATTTGGCAGAAGCGGTGAGGGATGCCCTTGGGTTGGTCCAAGGGACTTATGGGATCGGTGTTCTTTCAGCGGAAAATCCGCAGGAGATCGTGGTGGCCCGCAAGGGCAGCCCGCTTATCCTGGGGATCGGAGAGGGCGAGATCTTTGCTGCCTCCGATGTGAGCGCACTCGTCAGCCACACCAAGAAAGTGATCTATTTGCAGGATGACGATGTTGCCGTCATCCGCCCGGATGGGTACAGACTCAGTAATCTCAGCGCCGAGAGCATCTTGCGGCAAACTCAGAAAGTAGACTGGGATATCGCGGCCGCGGAAAAGCAGGGGTTTGCCCACTTCATGCTCAAGGAGATTTATGAGCAGCCGGAAGCGGTGGAAAACGCCATGCGGGGTCGACTGCTTGAGCGAGAGGGGATCTCCAGGCTGGGCGGACTCAATGGAGTGCGCGACGAATTTTTGGACATGGAGCGCTTGATCATTCTCTCCATGGGAACCTCTTACTACGCGGCTCTATTAGGCCGCTACATTATCGAGACCTGCACGGATATTGCCGTAGAAGTCGATCTGGCATCGGAGTTTCGCTACCGAAAACTGAACATGAAGGAGGGAACGACGGTCCTGGCCATCAGCCAGTCCGGAGAAACCGCAGACACCCTTGCTGCCGTTCAGGAAGCCAAGCGAAAGGGAGCCCTGGTTCTGGGTTTGGTGAACGTGGTGGGAAGCAGCATCGCCCGGGAAACGGATGCGGGGGTTTACAATCACGCCGGCCCGGAGATCAGCGTGGCTTCAACCAAGGCCTTTATGTCACAGTTGACCATTCTCTATTTGATGACTCTTGCTTTGGCCCGCCATCAGCGGATGTCACTCAGTGAAGGACAAGCTTTTATCGCCGGACTCAAATTGATTCCCGACAAGATTCGACGAATTCTTGATGGTGCTTCACGAATTGAGGCCATCGCAGGGCGCTACCACGGGTACAAAAACTTCCTCTATCTTGGACGTAAGTTCAATTATCCCATTGCCCTGGAAGGGGCGTTGAAGCTGAAGGAAATCTCCTATCTCCACGCCGAAGGTTACGCGGCGGGTGAAATGAAACACGGTCCCATCGCCTTGATCGACGAGAATTTCCCTTCCGTCTGCCTGGCTCCCCGCGACAGTGCTTATGAGAAAATGGTCAGCAACATTCAGGAGGTCAAAGCCAGAAGCGGCCCGGTGCTGGGTATAGGAACGGAGGGGGATACCGAACTTCCGAAGATTTGTGACGACTTCATCGAGGTTCCAGCTACAGATGAAATACTCCAGCCCCTGCTCATGGTCGTGCCCCTTCAGCTTCTGGCCTACTATATTGCCCGGGAAAATGATTGCGAAATTGACCAGCCACGAAACCTGGCCAAGTCAGTGACCGTGGAGTGAAGGAGAGATTTATGGGACCGGAGAAGAAGGGCGCTTTGCTCATTCTCCTCGCCCTTGTTCTCCTTGTTTTTCACGCCCAGCTTCAAAGGTCTCTCTCAGCCCTGTACTCTTTTTCCCGCCAGTTTATTCAAGTCGTCACAAGAGAAGAGAGGCGTTACCTCAAAGAGGTTTTCCCCGCCGCCGATACTTTCTCATCAAAGGAGGGAAACGCGCCGCACTATAAGGCCTACAAGATTGACTCCACAAACAAGGGCCAAGCGCTGGTGGGCTTTGTTTTTTTCACCACCGATGTTGAACCACAAGAGCGGGCCTATGAAGGACCGATAAACATTGCGGTTGGTATGAACACGGAAGGAAGGGTCACCGGGATAAAAGTGGTCGAGCACCACGAACCATTCGGTTATTTTTCAATAGAACTTCCTTCGTTTGCTGCCCAATTCAGGGGCAAAAGCATACTCGACAGGTTCGTCGTGGGAATTGACATTGATGGGGTAACTCGGGCCACAATCTCCGTGGCCGGCGGCTCAAGAGTCATTAGAAAGAGTGCCCGCCG
>CBDUTA010000189.1:0-7146 GCA_965369785.1 uncultured bacterium | reverse complement strand
AATACCGGGAATGGAGTTCTCCTGGAGGTATCCGTCTAAAGTGTTCTCTCCTCTCCAGTTGCTGAAAATAGGGCTGCATTCGCGGACAATGAGACCCTCCACAAAGGGTTTTCGGGATTCCTCGTCCTCCCGGTTTACACCATAGTTTCCAATCTCCGGCTGGGTCATAACCACGATTTGACCGGCATAGGACGGATCGGTCAAGATCTCCTGGTAGCCGGTCATCGAGGTATTGAAGACGACCTCTCCGACAGACTCCCCTTCCGCCCCAAAACCGAGACCCTCGAACAGTCTTCCATCTTCCAAGTACAGTACGGCTTTACGTGTATTCATCTTGCTAGGACACAGGAAAGAGAATCCCGCTGACCTCCTGACCGCCTGATCATTTCTTCTTCTCTCCTTCTTTCCTTCTAACTGCGCGCGAAGCGCACTGTCTCCTACCTAATCAATCCCAGCTTGGAAAGAGGCCAGTAACGAAAAACGGCCTCGCCGAATATGTTCTGTTTCGGGACAAATCCCCAGTCCCGACTATCGTTACTCGAGTTCCGGTGGTCTCCTAAAACAAAGTATTGATCCGGAGGCACAACCTGTAGGGGATAAGAATCGTTGTCTAATTCCCCTGCCAAATAGGGTTCGGCGAGCTTTTCGCCATTGAGGTAAACCACTCCCGCTCGCACCTCCACGGTCTCCCCCGGAAGCCCGATCACTCGCTTGATAAAGGATTTAGTCTTATCTTTCGGATACCAGAATACAACGATGTCTCCCTGCTTGACACCTGAGAAATAGTAGACGAATTTATTCACGAAAATCCGATCCTGGGGTTCGAGCCAGGGTTCCATACTGGTCCCTTCGACTTTCACCGGCTGTACCACGAAAATCACCACTAGAATGGCGATCAGTGCCGTCAAGAAAATATCTCTCGCCCAGCCTCGCACTTCTTGACCCAGCGAGGGCCTTTCCACGGACATCTCCTCTTCTTGGGGCCGGTCCACTGCTGGGTTGTGAAATAAATCCCGTTCTATGGCCATTGTCGGTGCTTCGCTTGCTCCCTCTTTAACTT
The DNA here is from genome assembly GCA_965369785.1 of uncultured bacterium. Classification (GTDB taxonomy): domain Bacteria; phylum Acidobacteriota; class UBA6911; order RPQK01; family JADFOI01; genus JADFOI01. Next base: position 6,086 of record CBDUTA010000189.1, on the reverse strand, counting down.
ACCCGGGATGATGCCTAATCCGGGTTGGACACCGGTATATTTACAAAAAACAACAAGCGAGTCTATTCGAGTCTTTTTTGTCTTCCCGGACAGCCACAAAACTTTTCTCTTGTCGACGACCCACTGATGGGTGAAAATAACGCGGTTTCAGATATCGTACAGCAAAGGAAGGAACCTCAACGTTGTTAATTGCCAAGGAGATGTTCTTAACCAAGGGCACGGGTAAACACCGGGAACAGTTAACCAGTTTTGAGATGGCACTGAGAGATGCCGGCATCGCCGCCTTCAATATCGTCCGGGTTTCCAGTATTTTTCCGCCTCACTGCAAGCTCATATCGAAAAGCAAAGGATTAAAGAAGCTACAACAGGGTCAAATCGTTTTTGCTGTGATGAGCGAAGCAGCCACCAACGAAGCCAACCGGCTGGTTGCAGCAGCCGTAGGCGTCGCCATGCCCAGGGACCCGAGCCTCTATGGCTACCTCAGTGAACATCATAGTCACGGCCAAACAGAAAGAGTAGCCGGAGATTATTCGGAAGATCTCGCGGCTGAGATGCTGGCAACAACCCTGGGAGTGAATTTCGATCCCGATCAAGACTGGGATGCCAAACGGGAACTCTGGAAAATTTCAGGTCGAATCGTCAGAACAACCAACCTGACTCAATCCGCTATCGGGAAAAAAAATGGATTGTGGACGACCGTTGTGGCTGCAGCCATCCTTATCACAGACTAGGGAATTCGGTGCCAGCCCCAGAAATTCTCCTTTAAAATCAGCGGTTTATGACAGAATTCTGGGCCTGTCCCTAAACCTCGACGATCTCCTTTTCCTTTTGCTTGGCGAGTTCGTCAATCTCTTTGATGCGCTGGTCGGTAAGTTCCTGGACTTGGTCCAGACCCGTATGTTCCATGTCTTCGGAGAGTTCTTTCGTTTTCAGCAACTTCTTGAGTTTGTCATTAGTATCTCGACGAATATTTCGAATCGCGGTACGGTGTCCCTCAGCGATTTTGCCGACCTGTTTGGCCAGGGTTTCCCTTCTTTCCTGGGTCAGGGCAGGGATAGGGATTCGTATTAGCCTGCCATCATTGGAGGGGTTGAGACCCAAATCGGCAGTGAGAATGGCCTTCTCAATTTGATCAATCTGGGTGGTGTCATAGGGCTGAACGGTAATGAGGCTGGGTTCCGGAGCGTGCAGGGTGGCCAACTGATTGACCGGAGTGGGACTCCCAAAATAATCCACACTCACCTGGTCCAGCAGGTGGACCGAGGCTCGTCCGGTTCGAATCGTGGCGAGATCCATAGTCAGGTCTTCAAGAGTCTTTCGCATTCGTTGTTTTGTCTCTGAGAGAATCTCTTTCATAGGACACTCTAAAAAAGAAAAAGGGGCTACAAACCGGGATCATGTCATAGGTTTTCGTGACGAAGTGCCGCAGGCGCCGCCCTGACTGCGGCAGACCATTCATGCATCATCCCGGCTAACCCATAATGACTGAGCCCACGAGTTGTCCCATCACCGAAGCCTTGATATTTCCTGGCTGGCGCAGATTGAAAACGATAATGGGAAGCCCATTGTCCATACACAGAGAAATGGCCGTCGTATCCATGACCTTGAGACCTTTTTCCAACACCTGAAAATAAGTGATCTTCTTAAGGAGCTTAGCGTTCTCGTTCTCTGCGGGATCGCTGTCATAGACTCCATCCACCTTAGTGGCCTTCAAGATAACCTCCGCGTTGATCTCCATAGCCCTCAAAACGGCAGCGGTATCGGTGGAAAAATAAGGGTTTCCCGTCCCGGCCGCCAAGATCACCACTCTCTTTTTCTCCAAATGACGAATGGCTCTGCGTCGAATAAAGGGCTCAGCCACTTCGGACATTTGGATCGCACTCAGGACTCGAGTAAAAACACCCTCCTTCTCCAAAGCGCTCTGGAGAGCAAGAGAGTTAATGACGGTAGCCAGCATGCCCATGTAGTCCCCGGTGGCTCGATCAAAACCAGCCTCGCTCACCTTGACGCCACGGATGATATTTCCTCCCCCGACAACGATCGCAATTTCAACGCCCAGCTGATGAACTTCTACGATTTCGCGGGCGATATTCGCCATGATTGCGGGGTCCACCCCGAAAGATTGGAAGCCCATCAGAGCTTCTCCGCTGAGCTTGATGAGGACTCGTTTGTAGGCTGGAGTTTCGACTTTGACAGGTTCTACTGTAGCCGTTTGTTTTTTCGGAACCGCCTCCCCTGTCATATTTTCCTCTCCCCTACCGTGAAAGTGGAGGACTGCACTACTCCCCGACCTTAAAACGCGTGAACCGTTTTACCGTGATATTCTCTTTGAGCACTGCAATCTTGGCCTTGATAAGATCCTCGACGGTCAGATCGGAATCTTTAATGAACGGTTGCTCGTAGAGACAAACCTCAGAATAATATTTATTCAGTTTTCCTTCAACTATTCTCTCCAAAATCTTTTCAGGCTTTCCAGCCGATTGCGCCTGATTATGGTAGATCTCCTTTTCCCGTTCGATCTCTTCTTGACGGACGTCTTCGCGCCGCACATAGGTAGGATTAGAAGCGGCGACCTGCATGGCGATATCACGAACCAATTCCTGAAATTCTTCAGTAGCGGCCACAAAATCGGTCTCGCAGTTCACCTCGGCCAGAACACCCAACCTCCCCCCGGCGTGAATGTAATGACCGATGATCCCTTCCCGAGTCTTACGATCTGCTCTCTTTGCCGCAGCGGCCAGACCTCTCTCCCGAAGTAAGGTGACAGCCTTCTCGGAATCTCCGTCGGCTTCCAACAGGGCCTTTTTACATTCCATCATCCCAGCGCCCGTTTGATCTCGCAGTACTTTGACTTGTTCCGCAGTAATGGCCATGAGTATTCTCCCTCTCTCCATCCACAGATTTTCAGCTGCAGCCCCGACGGCTTCCGGTGTTGCGCCAGCCCGTGGCTGACCCTAACCGCATGAGTGGCAGAACCATTACCCGGGTGGCTTCGCTTTTGCCATCTCAACTGCTTGGGCAGGCCACTCGAGGCAAAGCCACCGGCTCGCCCCTACACCGCTTCGTGACAAGTACCTAATGAGTTACCCGGGCTGCTCTGGGTTATGAACGACCACCCTTAGCTGGAAGAATCGGAGGCAGTAGAAGATTCCTTGGAAGCAGTCTCTTTGCCGGTTTTTGACTTTTCCGGACTCTTCGTGGACTTGCTCTTTACAGAGGCAGTCTTGCGGGTTTTGGAAGCTGTTTTCTCAGACTTCTTCTTGGTCTTTTTTTCTTTGGCCGCCTGAGTCGACTTGGACTTTTTCGTCTCGCTTTTCGCTTTCTTGGCTAGAGTCTTCTTCTTGGGTGCCTCTTTCTTTTCTTCTTCCTTCATCTCCTGGGCCGGAGCGGGTTTCACTTCCGTACTTTCCTCAACGGGAAGAGCTTCGGCGGGTACAGCAGCCGAAGCAACGGCAGCTGTTTCTATTTCCTCCGCCTTGGTCTCCTTCTCATCCCCACCCTCTACTTCAGCAGGAGCTGCACTGATCTCGACTTCAGACTTCTCCTTGGAGGCAGGAGGTGCAGACCGAACAGGGGGAACTATCTTTACTTTCCTCTTCTCCTCAGCTACAGGCTTAGCAGGGGCTGTCTTGACTTTCTCTTTCTCCTCAGTAGCACGCTGGGCCGCCTCCTTAGCCTCCTTAGCGGCTTGGCGCTGAGCTGCCTCCTTAGCGGCCTTGTCGGCCTTCTCCTGGGCTTCTTTCATCTCAGCTTCTACTCGAGCCGAGTAGACAGCCTTCCCTGCCAGGATGGCGTCAGCCATCGTTCCGGTAAATAACTTGATCGCTCTCAGTGCGTCGTCATTACCTGGAAGGAGATAGTCGATCAGATCGGGGTCACTGTTGGTATCGACGATAGCAACGATGGGAATATTCAGCCTAGCGGCCTCTCGAATAGCAATGGTTTCCTGCTTGGAATCCACCACAAACAGTGCATCGGGACATCGATCAATATCCTTGATGCCCAGTAAATTTTTCTCCAGCTTCTTTCTCTCACGCTCCAGACGGGCAACTTCTTTCTTGGACAGCTTTTCGTAGTGGCCATTGTCGCGCATCAACTCCAGTTCCCGGTAGCGCTTGATGCTTTTCTGGACGGTTGGGAAATTTGTGAGCAATCCCCCCAGCCATCGATTGTTGACCCAATACATGCCACAGCGACGAGCTTCTTCTTCGACGGTCTCCTGAGCCTGACTCTTGGTTCCCACAAAGAGAACGGTCTTGCCCTGGGCTGCCAACTGGGTGAGAAAGTCAACTGCTTCCTTGAAAAGATGGATGGTTTTCTGGAGATCAATGATGTGAACACCGTTACGCTTGCCAAAAATGAAAGGCTTCATCTTCGGATTCCAGCGTCTGGTCTGATGACCAAAGTGAACACCCGCTTCCAATAATTGTTTGATCGAGATTGTCCCCAAACAGATCCTCCTGATTATCTCTTGGAAAATTGAAATCGTTTTCTGGCACCCGGCTGCCCGGGTTTCTTGCGTTCCTTAATTCGTGGATCGCGGGTAAGACATCCGGCTTTCTTCAGTTTCTGACGCAAATCAGAATCGAAAAGCAACAAGGCCCGGGCAATACCCAAACGGGCGGCGCCCGCCTGTCCCGTAGAGCCTCCCCCCCTCACGTTGATGTACACATCGAACGCCTCAGAATGGTCGGTCAGAACAAGCGGCTGGGTGACCATCACATGTTGGACTTTACTTTTGAAATACTCCTTAAAATCCAGGCGGTTGACAACAATCTGTCCAGTACCCGGCATCAAAAAGACTCGAGCCGTCGAAGTCTTCCGCTTACCGGTTCCATAGTATTGAGATTTCTCCAAGGCTAATTTTCTCCTAATACTAGAGGTTCAGGCTTCTGCGCCTGGTGAGGATGATCGGTTCCCGCATAAACTTTGAGCTTCTTGAACATCTTCCGTCCCAACTTGTTCTTGGGAAGCATCCCTTTGACAGCCTGCTTCATCAGCTGTTCAGGATGCTTGTCAAGCAAGTCCCTGGCCTTGATCTGTTTGAGGCCGCCCGGATAGCCACTGTGAGAATAATACGTCTTGTTTTCCCACTTATTCCCCGTGAGCTTCACTTTGTCGGCATTGATCACGATCAGGAAGTCCCCGGTGTCCAGAAAGTCAGTATAACACGGCTTTTCCTTGCCCATAAGAACGGAGGCAATGCGTGAAGCCAGTCGACCCAAAACACGTTCCTCCGCATCCACCAGGTACCATTTCCTCTCGATTTCGTGCACCGGGGGCAAATAAGTCTTCATCTCTCGGGGATCTCAGCCTTCCATAAACCGTCGAAAAAAGTAAACGCAAAAAATACAGGAACTCCCTATCAGTGTCAAGTTCCGGCAAGGCAGCCAAACAGCGGTGAGCACACATCTTTTCATTGTGGTTAACCCTTCGTACTCCCTTTCAGAAATACGGTAACGTGGGGATGGGGCTTGTGAGACAAGGTCGCGAAGAAAGAAGGAAAGAAGACGAGTCGATGTCCTTGCATCGACTGGTGGTCGCGCCTCGATCTGAGCTCCTTCGCACTCCCAACCGGAAACACCTGTAATCTCTGCCAGAAAAGATGGAGTGGAAAAACTGTGAAAAAATTGTGGAAACAATTTAACTCGACTGTGGAAAATGTCATACTAGAAAACTATGGCAGGCATCGTTCTACGGTCAGCTAAGCTGATGAAGCTTACTGGACTGTTTTCTGTGAAAGCAAAAGGCTTACTGGGTATAGGTGTTGGTTCTTTTGCTTTTGAGGGCACCTCAGCGGGGCCATGCCGAGGACATGTATGCCCATCACGGTTTCTCGACCTCGGGTTTCTTGCCTCAGAGGTAAAGGCCCCTGTTTCTTCGTTTCCTCGGATCCTGTCCTTTACCCCGCCTCAGGTGCTTTGGACTCTCAGAAAATCCAGCAAAACGCCCTCTTCAAAGTTCGATCACGGTCGGTCTAAAGTGGTGGCTACTGGAGGTGGCAACTGGAAGTGAGACAGACTTATCGGTTATCTTAAAATCATGGGCGGATTTGAGGAGTTGAGCTCTGAGGGTTCTTGATCAGC
>CBDUTA010000188.1:0-7171 GCA_965369785.1 uncultured bacterium | reverse complement strand
CGATTTATAGGGCGCACGTCAGTGCGCCCCTACAAAAGAAACTTGGGTCAGCCGACTTTTGCCACCCCCTCTTTAGCCCACGGGCCAGCCTGGCAGTAGTTTTCAACCGCAGAGCTCTCTGAGATCGCTGTCAGCCACCGGCTGCCCTCTAGCCCGAGTGCAACGCAGTCCGGACGGATGATCCCGCCGCTGCAGCAGACAGTTCATGCATAATCCAGGGCTAGTCCTGTCGGCGAATCCCGCGGATACTCTATAATTTTGGGTACAATAATGAGTGGATGGAGAAAGTCTCACTGGCCGGCCTTCGTATCCTGCACGTTCATACGCTTCCCATTGTGAGTGGTTCGGGGATCAACACCCTTCTGACGATGCAAGGCTCTTTGGATTGTGGGGCTGAAGTGGGTCTGGCCAGCGCCCCCGGGGGGAAATTGGAGATACTGGTTGGAGAGGCCGGCATGGTCTTTTACCCCATCCGAAACTTTGTCAGCGAGGTATCTCCTTTCAAGGATCTGCACGCACTCTGGCAGCTGAAACGCCTGTTGGCACGAGAAAAGTTTGACCTGGTGCACACGCACAATTCCAAAGCGGGGATCCTGGGGCGCCTTGCTGCTCGATGGAACAATGTTCCCATAATCATCCACACCGTTCATGGGTTTGCCTTCCATGAAGAAGAGAGCAGGTTTTTCCGCCACCTCTTTATTGTTCTGGAACGAATGGCAGCGCGCTGGTGCGACCAGATGATTGCCATCTCTCAGCCCATGGTGGAGTGGGCACAGCGAGAGAAAATAGCCCCACCGGAAAAATTCGTCAAGATCTACAGTGGAATCGAAGTGGAACGGTTTCGAAATGAGACTCCAAACCCGGAACTCAAGAGTCGATTTGGAATTCAAGCAGAAGAAACGGTGATCGGGGTGGTTTCCAAGTTATGGGAGGGGAAGGGCCATGAGGTTCTCCTCGATGCAGTCGCCCGTCTTCTGGACAGCGGCTGCCGGGTGAAGCTGCTGATCGTGGGAGAAGGATACCTGGAAGAAAAATTGAAGGAAAAAGTCAAACGTCTGGAGATCGAAAAAAATGTGGTCTTCACGGGATTCTGGTCTGATGTTCCCGAGATCACAGCGATTCTTGATATTTCCGTTCTTCCTTCTTTCTATGAGGGGATGGGAAGAGTGGTTCTGGAGGCCATGGCCGCAGGGAAACCGGTGGTGGCCAGCCGAGTGGGAGGTGTTCCGGAATTCGTGGAAGATGGCGTAACCGGGTATCTGACTTCTCCCGGAGATGTAGAGGCCTTAGTAGATCGGCTTAAAACTCTGATTGGAGACTCGGAACTGAGACAAACAATGGGACAACAAGGCTCCGAGCGCATGAGACACGAGCACTCGGCTGAAACCATGGTGAACCTGATTCACCAGGTTTACAAACGGCATTGGGTTGTTGAGGACACCACAGCCTCCGTTCAGGGTGCTGTACCCGAACTGGCCGGCAGATCTGAGCTGGGAAGGCAGGAATCGAAGCTGAGTTGAAATGATTATCTATCTTCTTTTATTTCTAGTGGCTCTGGGCTCCGTCCATCTCCTGACGCCGCTCTCCATCAAGATTGCCGGCAAGATCGGCGCCGTAGACATTCCTACCGAAAGAAAAGTACACAAAACTCCGATCCCTCGACTGGGTGGTCTGGCAGTCGTTTCCGCCGTCGCCATCTCGCTTCTGGTGGGAGCCGCCGTCAACATCTATATTCCCAGGATCGTGAAGACGAATCTGATGGGCCTGCTGGTGGGAAGCATTATCATCATTGCCGTGGGAGTCTGGGATGATACCCGTAATGCCAACCCCTTTGTAAAGTTGGCTTTCCAGGTGATTGCAGCCAGTATTGCCGTTTCCATGGGAGTGCAATTTGAGTTGGCGAGCAATCCTCTGATGGGGGAAATGCGGGATTACTTCGACTTGGGAGTTTTGGCTTTTCCCTTATCGGTTCTCTGGATTGTGGGACTCACCAATGCCATGAACCTGATTGATGGATTGGACGGATTAGCTTGCGGCATTGCCCTGGTGACTTCAGTGACGCTCTTTTTAATCTCAGTTAATCTCGGGGCTGGGGATGTAACTTATTTTTACATTGCCCTGGCTGGTGCAACCCTGGGATTTTTGCGCTACAACCGTTTCCCGGCTCAGGTATTTCTTGGGGATACGGGGAGTATGTTTTTGGGCTTTTCCCTGGGCTGTCTGTCCACCACCGGATTTCAGAAAAGCTTTGCCCTTTCTTCGTTGATCATCCCCATGATTATTTTCGGGATCCCCATTTTCGACTCAGTAGTGGCTTTGCTGCGCCGCTACATGAATAATAAGGGCTTCGCCACGGCGGATCGGGAGCATTTGCACCATCGTTTGATTGATCTCGGCTTGAGCCAGAAGCAAACCGTTCTGCTCCTGTATTCCATCACCGTGTTGCTGGGAATCATTGCTTTTGCCTTCACGGTTCAGTTGAATGAATACGCGGCAGTGATTATTGTAGTCATCGGAATCCTCGGTGGCCTGATGGCCAAGGAACTGAACCTCTTTGGGACCAAAGCCACTCAAACGGAGCGACGGTACCGTTATGTCGAGCGGCAGAAGTCGCTCTTTCAAGAGGATTCTTCGCGTTCAGGTGATCAGCTGAAAGGAAAACGCGAGCATGCCTCAATACTGGTTACTAAAAACTGAGCCTTCCGACTACTCTTACGCCGATTTGAACCGAGAAGGGCAAACGGTGTGGGATGGTGTCTCCAACAACCTTGCATTGAAGCACCTTCGCAATATCAAGACCGGAGACTTGGCGTTTCTCTACCATACGGGGAAGGAGCGGGCCCTGGTGGGTATCGCTGAAGTGATCAGCGATCCTTACCCCGATCCGAAAGAGAGTGACGCGAAGCTTGCCGTGATGGACGTGAAGGCCAGAGAAGAACTTCCTCAAAGTGTCTCTCTGGCCCAGGTCAAGGCAGATTCGGGATTTTCCGATTTTCTCTTGGTGAGGCTTCCTCGCCTCTCGGTGATGCCGGTGACCCCACCCCAGTGGAACCGGTTGCTGGCAATGGCCGGAGCCAGCCAATGGCAATCCTGACCCTCCTTCCTTTAGCCTTTAAGAGTCAATGAAAAAGAATGTCTGATGTAAGGATGACAGATAAGATCACCTTCACCTGTTTAGATTGTGTAGGGGAACTTCAGCGACAAGATGATCACTACATATGCCAATCGTGTGCCAAGCACTGGCCAATGCGATTCGGGGTTCCCTATTTTGTCCGTGAAGATTTCTATTGGGGCAACCTATCGCGAGAGGAAATGAATAGACTTTTGGGATCGATTCAAGATTCCCACTGGGAAGATGTCGTCAAGGAGGAGATCAAAACCAAGCACAGGGAACTGGAGCCCTATATCTTTGATGCTCAAAGAGCCTCATGGCATTTTTTCTGCTCCTTAAATAAAGACTCTTGTGTGCTTGATATCGGAAGTTTGTGGGGTACGCTTGCGTTTGCATTGGCTAAGATCTGTGGGGAGGTCTTAGCTGTTGACGCGGTTATTGAAAATTGCCGGTTTATGGATGTCAGGCGTAAGCAGGATCATGTTGAAAACATTCAGTCAGTGTGTGCCAACGCCGTCGAGTTACCGTTCGCAGAGAATACGTTTGATCTGGTTATATTAAATGGTGTTCTGGAATGGACGGGGTTAGCGGACCCCAACGAGAATCCACTCGTACTTCACAAAAAGATTATTAAAAAGATCCATCATATTCTGAAGCCGGGAGGGAAGCTTTACATCGGTATTGAAAACAGATTCGGGATTGATTGTCTCATGGGCGTCAAGGATTCTCATTCGGGATTGAGGTTTGTAACGGTCTTGCCTCGATGGTTGGCAGATATATACAGCAAGAGAAAACGCGGGCATCGATACAGTGAAATCACTCATTCCTATTGGGGGATGAAGAAGTTGTTGAGGACTTCCGGTTTTAAAAGGGTCGAATTTTTCATCCCATTGCCTAATTACAGGTATTTTGCTTACTTTATTCCATTTAATAATAATCAGGGTTTACGATTCTGCGTGAATCATTTTATGAAAGCACAAATGAATGAGGCTTCGGGAAGGATTCGATTATTCTTTCTTTTAGTCAGAATCCTCGTTTTTTTTAGACTTTATTTTCTATTAAAGTCCTTCAGCCCAAGTTTTAGCCTCTTGGCTCAAAAAGATTCTTGATATGAAAGATCAGTTTGAACAACGTCTCAAAGAACATATGGATGATCAGGTAAATGAAGCAACGACGTTGCGGTACGTCTTAAGGAGTGGTTTTAGAAAGGACCTAGTCGTGGTCTTTAGAGATTCGAACAAATCTCCTCTTGGTATCGGCTATTTTACGAATGAAGAAGGGATAAGGGAACGATTAGAGAGGCACCATGATACCTTGGTGCTGATTCGAGAAAAAGGAAGTGATCAGCTCAGATCAACTGTCCCTCGACCTGTTTTTTGGGAAAAGTCCGGAGCCCACTGGATTTTATTTGTGAGTTCTCTGCCGGGCATCTCTATGAATCAGTTTTTTGATTCACGGAGGAATGTCAATAGGATTCTCACAAGTTATTTGCCTATGACGATGAAGTGGTTAATTCGTTTGCATAAAGAATTTAAGCAAGACGATCAACCCCTTCAATCATTGGTGAACTCCTCGGAGGCGAAAGATTCATTAAGAGAAATAGGGTTTGAGACTAGAAACACTACTGTCCCGATGGTTTTGCAGCATGGGGATTTTCATCCAACGAATTTATTAGTTGCTGGTCAGCAGATATCGGTTGTGGATTGGGAATATAGTGCCTGGCCAGGGTTACCTTTGTATGATGTTTTCTATCTTCTTGTCCATATTTTTCGACGGTCAACGATGAAGCAATCGAGGATTCGGTCATTGAGCAAAACCATCGATCAAGCGGGCGACAATATTAATCTGCCGCAAGCCAATGATTTTAAAAGCGCCTTTTTTGAGGAGAATAGGTATTCTGATATCTTTAAGGATGCAGTACAGGATTATTGCTTTCAGCTTGATATTGATCCATCCTGTGCAAAAATTCTCTTTTACCTCTTTTTAGCCCATTATCGAGGGAAAGATCTCATGCAGGTAATGATAAAGGATGAGGCAGATTTCATTATAAAGTAGAGAATACACGGGCCAGCCAATGGCAGTCCTGACCCTTATTCCTTTTGCCCTTCTCGCTATAGGAATACTTTCCCTTCTCGAGGCCCTTTATTCGCTAAAAGGAGGGTTCGACTATTTCCGACTGTTCCAAACCTCTCGTCATCAATCCCGTGGGGACTTCGCTCCGCCGGCCACTCTGATACTTCCCTTCAAAGGGGTCGACAAGGGTTTGCAGGAGAATCTCACGGCTTACTTCGAGTTGGATTACCCGGACCTTCAAATTCTGTTGGTCACGGAAGATTCCCATGATCCGAGTGTTCCCATTCTGGAGAGGGTCAGAGAAGGATTCCCTGCAGTGAATTCTCAGATTCTCTTTGCGGGCAAGGCACGGCAGCGTGGACAGAAAGTACATAATCTACTGCATGCTGTGGGGCAGCTCGGCAATGGGGATGGAGTTTTGGCCTTTGGCGACTCCGATATTCGTCCGGCTGCAAACTGGCTGCGTGATCTCATCGGTACACTGGAGGATCCGGGTGTGGGTGTGAGTACGGGATTTCGCTGGTATCTTCCTCAGCGAGGAAACTTTGCCTCTGTGTTGCGCTCGGTCTGGAATGCCGGGACGGCATCGCTGATGAAAGAAGGGGACAGCTTCTTTGCCTGGGGAGGCGCCATGGCCGTGCGCCGGGAGGTGTTCCAGGATTGTCAGGTTGTGGATTACTGGACGAACGCCCTGAGTGATGATTACGCCATCAGCCGGGCCATACACGATCACTCACGTACCATTCGGTTCCAGCCCCGTTGTCTGAGTTTCTCTCATGAGGATTGCCGACTCCATGAGGTGCTGGAGTGGAGCGGCCGCCAGCTTTCCATCACTCACGTCTACCATCCTAATTTGTGGAGGATGGCCTTTGTTTCCCAGGCCTTGAACAGCCTGACCTTGTGGGGTGGCATGGCACTCCTGGTGATGGCGCTCTGGAACAGGACTCTTGCCTCCAACCGGCTGCTTCTTGGCCTCGCTGCGGTGCTTGCTTTGGTGTACGCGCTCGGTTGTCTCAAGGGTTGGATCCGAGTGCGTGCTGTCACACTGCTGTTTCCGGAGCACACTGCGGTTCTGCGGAAGTATCGGTGGGCGTATACGTTCTGGGGACCTCTGGCCTCTCTTTTGTCCCTATGGGGATTCATCCGCTCTGTGTGGAGCCGAAAAATCGAATGGCGAGGCGTTCGGTATCGGATGGTGTCTCCGACAAAGACGGAGGTGTTGGAAAAAGCTGACCACCTGACCACCTGACCACCTGAACTTGTTCTTATCCTCCTGCCTCCTGTCTCCTCATTCGCCAAACTTCCTCCTGCGGCGGCGTTGTTACTTCCGGTCCATGCTGAGAGAAAAACACGTTAATCTCACTGCGGACCCCAAATTCCCCCTCCAGATAGATACCGGGCTCGAGGGTACAGGCGATACCGGGAATGACCAGACGGGTGTCATGGGTCTCCAGGTTGTCAAAGTGGACCCCATTGCCGTGAACCTCCCGACCCAGGTTGTGACCGGTCCGATGGACAAAGAATTCCTCATAGCCTGCCTGCCGGATACTCTCTCGAACGACCTCGTCCACCTCCCAACCCTGGGGAAGGTTGTTTTCCTCGAACCGCTTGCGCAAAAAGTCCACTCCCTGATCACGACCCTGGCGGACGACTTGAAAGATTTCGTTGTGCCTTTCGGGTACCTGCTCACTCATAAATCCTGTCCAGGTGATGTCGGCATACACACTGTTCTCTTTTTTCGACTTGGCCCATAAGTCAATGAGCAGAAAATCCTCAGAACGAATCTTTGAGTATCCCGCTTCGGTGGGCTGATAGTGAGGGTTGGCACTGTTTTCGTTCACCGCCACAATAGGAGGATGCTCGGTGAGTAAGCCTTCTTTCTCAAAGCGATCCAGAATGGATCGCTGAATCCTCAGTTCGTCGGTCTCGCCCTGAGAAGAGATTGCAGTTGCAGCCTGCTCAAATGCGGCCTGGACAATAGAGGTC
>CBDUTA010000187.1:0-7256 GCA_965369785.1 uncultured bacterium | reverse complement strand
CAAGAGTACGCCTGCGGGGGTCTCGGTCGCGACGTGGCGCAACGCACTCCCGCCGGTGCTTCCGCCGCTTCGCGACGACAGCCTGTGAGAAATCCGGGCTAGGATGGCAAAACCGAAGCCACACTGGTAATAGATGTGCCACTCATGCGGTTCGGGTCAGCCACCGGCTGACCTCTACGGGTACGTTGAGAAGGCCGGGGGTTTCCGGACCGTGACAGGGCCGAATTCGTTCGACTCGCCCGAAGTCCTCGGCTTACAGCCGAGGGTAGTTCCGTTGCGTCAGAAAAACGTCAACCTGACAGTTCCTTGGCATTTCCGGCTGATTTCTGATGGACAACAGGCCGCTGTGAAGACGGTCTGGGGACCGTCGGCCACCAGATATTCGAGCTTGTGGGCATTCCGGCCCAGGGTCATCCGTGTGGAATGCAAATTGCATCCGCACCACTGATTTGAGGTGTGTTCATGCCCCAGCTTGACTTGAAGACAGTTTTGGTGACCGGCGGTGCCGGCTACGTGGGTTCTGCTCTTGTGCCCAAATTGCTACATGCGGGGCACAGAGTCAAAGCGCTGGATCTGTTTCTCTACGGAGACGATGTCCTGAACGGCGTGGCGGAAGATCCGAACCTGGAGCTCATCAAAGGTGATATCCGTGATCAACACACGGTGCAAAGCGCCATGCACAGCTGTGATGCCGTCATCCATCTGGCATGCATCTCAAACGATCCCAGTTTCGAGTTGGATCCACGGCTGGGCAAGTCGATCAATTACGATGCTTTTCTGACACTGGTGAAGGTAGCCTGCGATAGTGGCATTCGACGTTTCGTCTATGCCTCCTCTTCAAGTGTGTATGGAGTCAGGTCGGAGCAACATGTCACGGAAGAGCTGGCACTCAGGCCGCTGACTGACTATTCGAAATACAAAGCCATGTGTGAGGAGGTTCTGCTGGAGAAACGTGCTCCCGGTTTCACCGCGGTGATCTTGCGTCCGGCCACCGTCTGCGGGTATTCACCACGACTCAGGCTGGACTTGACGGCAAATATTTTGACCAACCATGCTTGGAACAACCGAATGATCAAGGTTTTCGGGGGAGAACAAATGCGGCCGAACATTCACATCGGGGATATGACCGATCTCTATGTCCGGTTGCTGCAATGGCCCCAGGAAAAGATTGATGGAAAGATCTTTAACGTAGGTTATCAGAATCACCAGGTGCTCGAGATCGCGGAAATCGTCCGCAACATCGTGGGAGAGGATGTTCGTATTGTCAGAACACCTACAGATGACAATCGGTCCTATCATATCTCCTCTCGCAAACTACGACATGAACTGGGATTCAAGGCAGAACACACGATCCAGGATGCGGTGCGTGATCTGGTGGCTGCATTTAGCACCGGTAAAATCTCCGATCCCATGACGGATATGCGCTACTACAATATCAAGACTATGCAGCATTTACAGTTGCAGTAGCAGGGTGATCGTGCTCGTGCGGGTACCTCTTCGAGGGATGTTGTTCGAGCCTGTGAACAGGGTGATCCCCACTGAGAACGCTTGTTGGTTATGAGCCCAAGGTTGAGTTGCAGGGTTGTGGATGCAGGGGCCCGATATGGGCTCCATCCAACCTGGAATGGGCTTCGGGATATCGTCGATTTTGAGCTGTTTGAAATGGATGTGCTGGAAGCGGAGCGGCTGAAAGACATCTATTCCGAATATCCCAATATCAGGGTCCACTCCTGTGCCCTTTTTAGTTCGCGCTGCTCCCTCAAGTACCAGGCACGTAGACATAAAGGGCTGAACTCTCTGTTTGACAGCAATACGGATGTTGTCAGGCGGAACCAATACTTCGTTGAGGAATCTGCCTGCGAAGTGGAAGAGGAAACAGAAGCCTGGCCTGTGGACCTTCTCTTTGAATCTGAAGATGTGCATTTCATGAAGATTGATACGGAAGGTGCGGAACTCGAGATTCTCAAGGGAGCCGAAGCGAAGCTGAGGTCGACACTTCTCGGGGTGCGTGCTGAGGTCAATTTCGAACAACTCTGCAAAGATACCCCGTTATTTGGTGAGATTCACGACTTCATGAGAGGGCATGATTTCGAACTCGTGAATCTCGATTATGATGGACGTGGTCATCCAGCCAGTGAATTTACCCTGCCTGACCGGTATGGACGACTGATTGGTGGGGACGCAGTGTGGATAAAGAAGCTCGATTCTGTTCTCACAAAGGGCACAGACACGCTGACTGAAAGCGTCATTCTACTGTCCCTGTTCCTGCTCAACAATCACGCAAGCGACATCGCTCTGGACTTATTGCTGCGAGCTGTCCAGGAGAAAAACGTGTCTTTCGATCAATGGAGGGATGATCCTCTATTCGCAAAGTTGCAAAGAGCCATCGCGTTTCTATTCAAAGAAATGTTTTTGCTCCCCTCGTCAAAGGGAGAACGGCTTTTAGAGACCTTCGAGCTGCTCTTTGGCATGAAATTCCCAACAGGACACCAGTTTTATGAAACCTATTCTCTGTAATTTGAATCTCTCACCCCGGCTCACACAAGCACAGATTGCTCAACATGCCGCCGTGGCCTACAGGAGCGTTCGATGCGCGTTCTGAATTACCTGAAGGATATTCCAAAGAACTCTCGGATCTGCCTTTATGGGGCTTCTGACTACGGAATAGCACTTTACAATCTGATCCAGCGGGACCGGCCTGATCTTGAAGTTGTGCACTTTATTGATTCTTATCAGAAGGGACAAAAATGCGGGATCGATATCCTTGGACCGGATGAGTTGCAAGATATCCGATCCGCATACGATTTCATTATCATCTCCACTCATGCCTATACCTCCGAGATTGCGAAGATATTGGAGACACGGGACATAACTAATTTCTATGCGATCAATCCCATATTCAATTCCAAGGACATCGCCCTATCCAATGGATCAAGAGCGAAAAAATCCGACTGCTCGGATGTGCTGTATGCCTTCTATGATCTGGGGGTCTCTCCTCCGGGTTTCGAGATTGTCAATTTCCTGTTCATGGCGGAGCTGGAACGTCTCAAGAAAGGGTGCCGGGCCTTACATCCGATCATCGTTCCCTATCCGACGGATATGGTTATCAGCGAACCTCTGGACGGGATTCCACAGCGGTTGAAAGACCCCAAGCGTGATCGCTGGTGGCTGAGAAACATCCTGGTCCCCTGCTGTTGGATGCTGCCGTCCTGTAATCATCAACTTACCGTATGTACATCGCGTCGTGAAGCCGCACTCCTGTACGATAACCTGGTCACTCACCAGTACCCGGCGGGCTACACCGTCGGGCATCCCACAGAAGGCTACCTGTCGATTCTGACCCCAAAGGGAATGAAAGCGATCAGGAGGACTTCAAGAGTGCCTTCACTCCGGGCAACGGAAGAAGGTTTGGACTTTGTCAAACAGTGGATTTCCCACAAAGCGCTTGATCGCAAAATCGTGACGATAACTCTAAGAGAGTCCCCTCGAGATCAAAACAGGAACAGTGACATCGAAACGTGGGTCCGGTTCGCCCGGGAACTCGATCCCACGCTGTATCTTCCCGTCTTCGTGAGAGACACAAACGTCGCCTTGAGTGGCGACGCCCGTGAGGTTCTCGATGGCTTCGTCATTTTCCCTGAAATTCCCTGGAATATGGAATTGAGAATGGCACTCTATGAGCTGAGCTACATCAACATGTTTGTTTCCAACGGGCCAGCGGTGCTCTGCATGCTGAATGAAAGGACTCGCTGCCTCGTATTTGAGGACATCCGGCAAGCAGGGTCCTTCAATAGTTCGGAGGATGAGTACGATGCACTTGGCTTCTCTTTCGGCTCCCAGTTCGCCAGTGCAACTCCTTTTCAGAAAATGGTCTGGGCTTCGGATGAACCGGAAATAATTCAAAAAGAGTTCAATGAACTGTGCAAGGCTATTGAGTCGGGTAGTTTGAATGAACTCCAACATTCTGGAGTAACTTCATGATTCCCTGGTGGCAGACCTCGTTTAACCAAGATGAAGTTCAACGGCTGGCCAAGGCTGTTTCTGCGGGATGCATCAGCCAGGGAACCGTCACCCAACAGTTCGAAGCTCAAATGGCCGAAAGGCTCGATGTTCCCTATGCCGTTGCCACTACCAGTGGCAGCGTGGCCTTGCTGATGGCTTTGATGGCTTTGGGTATCGGTAAGGGAGACGAGGTGATCGTGCCCGATCGTACATGGGTCGCAACCGCCCATGCGGTGTTGCTGGCCGGAGCGGGTGTCGTCCTGGTGGATGTGTTGCCCGATATTCCCGTCCTGGATGTCTCCCAACTTGAATCCCACATAACGTCACGGACTAAAGCCATCATTCCGGTGCATCTGAACGGCCGTGCGGCCGACATGGATGCGATCCGGAACATTGCTGAAGAACACGGGCTACTGGTGATAGAGGATGCTTGCCAGGCTCTACTCTCCAGGAATGATACAGGCTTTCTTGGAACCCAATCTGATGCCGGCTGTTTTTCCCTGGGGGTCACCAAACTCATATCGACCGGACAAGGCGGAACGGTTGTGACCCGGAGCCGAGAAACTTATGAAAAGCTCAAGCTGGTGCGGAATCACGGAGTCGTGGATCAATTCACGGATAGCTGGAGCCAAGTGGGATTCAACTTCAAATTTACCGATCTGCTGGCTTCCTTCGGCCTGGTTCAGCTTTCCCGGGCAAACGAGCGCATGCAGCACGTCAGGGCCCTGTATTCCCGTTATGAAGAGGTACTCCTGGAGTTTCCGTTTCTCAGGATGGTTCCTGTTGATGCAGCAAACGGGGAACTCCCCTTGTATGTCGAGGTACTTTGCGATCAGAGAGAACCATTCATGGCTTTCTTGAATTCAAAAGGAATTCAAACCCGACCGGTGCCACCCAGTCTGCACACATCTCAATATCTGGAAAGTCCTGGAGATTTCCCGAATTCTGCACGTTTTGGCAAACATCAAGTGTATTTGCCCTGCGGGCCAACCCAGCCTCTTGAAAATGTTGCCCGCGTTGTTGACGCCATGCGGCTTTATGCAGGCAGGGCCAACACCCCTTATGTATATAAATTCTCTGCTGACCCTGAGGAGATGAAGATTTGAAAACGGCTTTGATCATCGGCGGCGGTTTTGCAGGATGTGCAAGCGCCCATCAACTTGCTTTGCTGGAGGGTTGGGATGTCACCCTGGTAGAAGTGGCATCGTTTCTGGGAGCCGGTGTTCGAACGCGCTGGCATGGCGGGCATCCCTACACCTTCGGACCCAGACATTTCCTCACGGAAAACGAAGAAGTCTACTCGTTTCTCAATCGATACGTTCCTCTCCGACGACTGGACCACCAGTTTCTCACCTACGTGGAATGCGATCAGGACTTCTACAATTTTCCCATTCATAGAGACGATATCAATAGAATGTCGGACCGCGAGAAAATCCGCGGAGAGTTGAAGACGGTTTCCGGTGCACTCAATGCCAAGAATCTGGAAGAGTACTGGATCAATTCTGTGGGGACCACGCTGTATGAAAAGTTCATCAAGAAATACAACCAGAAAATGTGGTTGGTTGATGACAACAGGGAGCTCGATACGTTTGAGTGGTCGCAGAAAGTGAGTCTCACCACAGAACGAAGCAAGGCCGAGGACGAACAGCTGCCGGAAAATGGACCCATTAAGGAAGGGCCACGCGAGGCCTACGATACTTCTCTTTCGGGATATCCTCATGCAGCCAACGGGTATGACGATTATTTTGACATCGCGACACAGGAAACCCGGGTTCTTTTGTCCACCCGCATCGAACAGTATGATATTCCGAACAAATCCGTGTGGCTCGAGGGTAAGAAACACTCATTCGATATCATCATCAGTACCATCTCTCCCGATACGCTGTTTGACCGGGTGTACGGGGAGTTACCCTTCATCGGGCGGGACTTTCACAAGATTGTCTTACCTGTGGAAGACTGTTTTCCCGACAACGTCTTCTTCCTCTATTACGCAAATGACGAACCTTTTACGAGACTGGTGGAGTACAAGAAGCTCACCCTTCACAAATCTCCTACCACACTGATCGGAATGGAAATTCCTTCCATGAACGGCAAGCACTACCCTATTCCAATCCGGGCGGAACAGGCCAAGGCACAGAAATACCTCGACGAGCTACCCGAAGACGTCTTTTCGATCGGCCGGGCAGGTTCGTACGATTACAACGTGGATATCGACGACTGCATTGAACAGGCTATGTCCGTTGCCGATGCGGTCCGGGTCGACAAATTCGTTGTGAAGAGCAGCCATGCTGACTAAAGCAGCAATAGAGTCCTTACCCCGACCTTGTCCCGATCCGGAACTGTATCAGTCCACTCTCGAGGCCGGATTCAAGAAGTATCCGGAACGCAAAGAGAACTATCTAAAATACAAGGCTGCGGTAAGGGATGCCAAACTGGACTATCTTCCGGTCAAGTTGGACATTGAGAATGTCAGCTGCTGCAACTTCCACTGCACGATGTGTGTCGTCAGTGACTGGCCCGGCTTGAAGCGGGCAGAAGATATGTCCCTGCAGGACTACCAGGCCCTGCTGGATGAACAGTACGGCGTGATTGAAATCAAACTCCAGGGGATTGGTGAGCCTCTGATGGGGAAATGCTACTTTGAGATGATCGAGTTCGCTCGAGAAAAGCATATCTGGGTACGTTCGATCACCAATGGATCTTTGCTTCATTTGAAAGACAATTTCAAACGAGTGATCGATGCCGACATTTGCGAACTGCAAATATCCATCGATGGCGCAACTCCCGAAACATACCAGAAGATTCGACGCGGCGGCAGGTTCGACCGTACTCGGGAAAACTGTGTCTTGATTAATGACTATGGCGCAAGAATCGGCCGTAAACGCACCCGTTTATGGACATTGGCTCAGCGCGACAATTTCCACGAACTCGAGGACATGGTTCGGCTTGCTGCTGAGTGTGGGTTCGAACGCCAGACCTTTGCCCTGGATGTGGAAGACTGGGGACAGGCACGCTGGAATGAAATCAATGCCAAAGTCGACATGCATGACGATTTTGACGAAAGATACGCCCATAGGTTAATTGAGCTTGGAACAACCATGGGGGTTGAAGTCACTTTTTGGGCCACTTATGAAAAATTCTCCACTAACGACCGAGAAAGGTTGTGCCCGTGGCCTTTTGAAAGGGCGGTCGTTTAATCGGACAAAAGAACGGAAGAGCACACGTCTGAAATAAAGTCACCCACAACAAACGCG
>CBDUTA010000186.1:0-7269 GCA_965369785.1 uncultured bacterium | reverse complement strand
ATTGTCTACACCTCCGGCACCGATCGATTGTATCCCAAGGGTTTTCCCATCGGTAGAGTCGTGAAATCCCGAAAAGGAGTGACGGTCTATCGCGATATACAGGTTGAGCCTTTCGTTGACTATCTGCGGCTCGAGGAGATCATGGTGGTGAGGGGCCACTCCTGGAAGGGGGAGGGGATTGAATGAGACCATCCGCAACTCCGAGGTGCTGCTTCTTCTGGCGGCCACCGCAGTGGTCGAAATCATCTTTGCCAACTACCTCCCAGCCGCGCTTTACCTGGATTTGTCGCTGGTTCTTGCCCTCTACATCGGCTGGAACTCGTCACCTGCGAAGGGAGCAGTTAGTGGGATTGCCTTCGGATTGCTCCAAGATGCAATTTCAGGCATCTATTTAGGGCTGAACGGCCTGAGCAAGACCCTAATGGGTTTCGGAGGGGCCTACCTGAGTAAATGGCTGTTGTTAGAGGGCCTGCTCGCCAGGTGTGTCCTGATTGGGTTCCTGTCTGCAGTGGACGAGGGAATTGTAGTGGGAATGAGAGCTTTACTTGGACAAACGATCCAACCGGAGGTTTGGTTGAGGATCCTGATTCAGGTTCCGGTCACCGGTATTGTAGGAGGTGTTATGTTTCACTTCTTTGACCGGATTAAATTTCCCGAAAAGGACTTTCGTCAATTCTAGGGAATATCGATGCCCATTTTTCAAGATAACCGGGAACTTCTACAGCGCCTGAACTGGCTTCGCATCTTTTTCGTACTGGTCTTCACTTGTTTGTTCGCCCAATTGTGGTCCTTGACGGTACTCGACTTCGATTACTATCAGAATCTCGCCGAGCGAAACCGGGTGCGGATTCTGCCCGAGATCGCTCCCCGCGGTCTCATCCATGATCGGGAGGGTAGAGTTCTGGTGGACAACGTTTATGGGTTCAACTTGTTGCTTTTCCGGGATGAACTGAGCGATGTGGACGCGACATTCCAGTTTTTGATGGATGGATTGGATATCACCGAAGAGGTTCTCAGGGGGCGGCTGAAGGCGGCCGGAGGTTACAGCATCTATCAGCCGGTGGTGTTAAAGGAAAATCTTTCCATGGAGGAAACTGCCTACCTGCTAGCTCGCCAGTCCGACCATCCGGAAGTGGAAATCCTGAAGCAGCCGCGCCGGATGTATCGCTACGGAAGCCTGGCTGCCCACGTGGCAGGTTATGTCGGTGAAATCTCGCCTGCTCAGCTTCAGGAGCCTGGATTTAGGGAGTACAAGGCTGGAGATATTGTCGGTCAGTTTGGGGTGGAGCGAACCTACAATCGAACCCTGACCGGTCGTGATGGACGACGTCGTGTGCAGGTCGACAGCCGCGGAAGGATTCTCCGGGATCTGGAGCAGATTGATCCGATCCGGGGAGAGGATCTGACCCTCACGCTTGATCTGGATTTGCAGGCCACTGCGGAGAATCTACTGGGGGAGAATGCCGGTGCGATGATCGCCTTCGATGCCCGCAGCGGAGAAATCCTGGTCATGGCAAGCCGACCCGCTTTTGACCCCAACCAGTTTGCCATCCGCATTTCCGAGAAAGAGTGGGATCAACTGCTGGAAAATCCTGATCACCCGCTTCAGAACCGCACCGTCCAAAACACTTTCTCGCCAGGTTCGACTTTCAAGATTATCATGGCCCTAGCGGGTCTCGAGCGCGGAATCATCGATTCCGAAACTACGGTCACCTGTGATGGTGGCGTAGATCTTTATGGTCACCGGTTCCATTGTTGGAAGGAGGGGGGACACGGAGAGGTCACTCTTCGGGAGGCTATTCAGCACTCGTGCAACATTTACTTCTATCTTCTGGGGCAGAAATTAGGCCTCCAGGAGATTGCCGACTTTAGTCGTCAATTGGGGCTGGGCCTACCCGTGGGAATCGATCTTCTGGGAGAGGCATCCGGGTTGGTTCCTTCCGAGGAGTGGAAAAGGCAGGTCAGAGGGGAACCCTGGTATCCCGGTGAGACCATATCCCTGGCTATCGGACAGGGGCCCATACTGGTGACGCCGATACAGTTGGCGCGTGCCATCGGGATCATTGCCACGGGAAGAAGCCCCCGGCTGCACCTCTTGAAAGGGGACTCCCAGCAAGGCTCGACAGGGGGGCGAGAGCTTTTATCTCCGGCCTTTGCTCCGGAAAACCTGCAAACGCTCCGGGATGCGATGTGGAGCGTGGTCAATGAAGGAGGTACGGGACAGGGCGCCCGACTGGCCAATTTCCAGGTCGCTGGGAAGACCGGAACTGCCCAAACCATTAGCCTTTCGACGCGTGAAGAATTGTCGGAGTCCGAACAGGAGAGGTTAGAGGATAATGCATGGTTCGTCGGTTTCGCTCCCCGAGACAATCCCGAAATCATTATCGCCGTCATTGTGCAAAGAGGGGGCTCAGGAGGGGCCGCAGCTGCTCCCATGGCCAGGGAGATCTTCAGACTCTACCACTCCAAGTATAAGAGCCGTGGACCTGCGGGCGTGGAGGTGGCTTCACAGGCAAAGCAGGAGAAGAAGCTGTGAAGATATGGGAACGAGGCATCCTCACACAATTCGATTACGCTCTTTTTATAGGAGCTTTGATTCTAGCCCTGCTGGGGGCTCTGGGAATCTACAATGCGAGCCCCGAAAGCGGGGACAATAGCCTCTTTCTCCGCCACCTTCTGTGGATCTCTTTGGGAGTGGGCGTCTGTCTTCTGGTCATGTCCATTGACTATCACTTTCTGGCTGATCATGCCCTCCTGTTTTACGGTGCGTCGGCTCTACTCCTCATTGGGATTCTGTTTTTTGGAACGGAGATCAACGGCAGCAGGAGTTGGCTCACCTTTGGCGGAGTGAGCTTTCAACCCTCGGAGCTGGCTAAACTTACGGTGATCCTTCTGTTGGCACAGTACCTGAGTGAACTCAATGAGAATCATGTGGAGGGCAGGCATTTCCTGATTCTCGCTTCAATTACCCTGTTCCCCATGATATTGATCACCATCCAGGGTGATCTTGGAACGGCTCTCATGTATCTTCCTATTCTTATTGGAATGGTGGTAGTAGCGGGTGTCAAAAAGCAGCTGCTTGCCGGTGTGCTGGTTGTGTCCCTGTGTATTGCTCCAGTCAGTTGGTTTTTTCTCCAGGATTATCAGAAGCAACGCATCCTGGTCACTTTTGATCCGGGTCTGGATCCCCAGGGAATCGGTTATCAGTCTCGACAGTCTCAGATTGCCATCGGCTCAGGAGGTTTGTTTGGCAAGGGACTGGGACAGGGACTGCAAAGTCAACTGGGATTTGTTCCCGAGGTTCATACCGACTTTATCTTCACCATCCTGGCCGAAGAGATCGGATTTGTCGGCTCCATGCTGATCTTGATGCTCTATCTGCTCATATTGATGCGCTTGATTCGTATTGCCGAAACAGCCCGTGATCGCGTCGGAATCCTGATTAGTGCAGGTGTGGCGAGTCTCATGTTTTTCCATGTTGGCGTCAATGTGGGAATGGCTCTCGGAATCGTGCCTCCCATTGGCATCCCCCTTCCCTTGCTGAGCTATGGTGGATCCGCTACGCTGACCGCTTTTGCTGCCCTGGGCCTGGCCCTGAACGTCTATCAGAGGCGTTTTGTCTATTATTAGGATAATTTTGTGGCAGTACCAAAAATTTCCGAATTCGGGGTCTTTCCCCAAATTATCCATAAGAGACGCAGGCTTGTTCCAGCGGGCCGCCCCCGCCCAAAAATCCCGAAATCCGGGGCCTGCCCAATGGCTGTGCTATAATAATTGTTAGGAATGATAAGAGCTTATAGAGACTGTATTTCAGATAAGAATTTCTATTTTATTTTATTCGGAGAAGCTTTTGAGACGGCAGGTCGCTGGAAGGACATGCGCCTGCCCCTCTCTCACGTGAACTGCTACGCGGGTGGAATCATCCGCCCTGAAGGTGTTATCCGTATTTAGTAATGGACCACCGCAGGGGCCTGATGTGCCCTGTCAGATCGGCGATTCCGCCGATCCCGTGTAGGGAAGAGGATTTTTGGGTACGAACAATTCCTATGTTTTACCTTTCCTTCTTGATTTGCCAGCGGAAATGAGATGATTGACCTACTTGAGGACTCTCTGCCGCTGGCGGAAAAAGACTCTTCCTTCCCCTAAGCTTCTCCCGGTTGGTGAGGCGAGTTGGCCAAACCTGGAGAACACATGTCCAAAGAATTGTTGATTTCATCGACGAGCCTGGAAACCAGGCTCGCCATCCTGGAAGATGACCAGGTCACTGAAATATTTATCGAACGCGCTAAGAGTCGCAGAATTCTGGGGAACATCTACAAAGGAAAAGTGACTCGAGTGTTGCCGGGAATGCAGGCAGCTTTCGTCAATATTGGTCTGCCGCGGGACACCTTTCTCTATGTCTCGGATTTTTCCGAGGACTACGAGGAGTACGAAGCCCTTTTCGAGAACGAAAAAGGGGAATTTTCGGGGCTGCTCTCCAAGGGGTCCGGTGAGAGGTCGGCAAACTCCGACTCAGATTCACCCCGACACTCTGCCCAGGATCTGGTGGCTGAAGCCGGACAGATTTTACCCGAGAGTCTGGATGTGTCGGTGAGTTCAGGAGCTCAGCCTACCGCTGGAAACACGAGTGTTGGATCGGAGGTTCGGCCGGAGAAGCGGGGTCCTCAGATCCTTCCCAGGTTTCTGCAGCCCCTGGCAATTTTTAAGAGCCTGGGTCGTTCTCAAGCGAAGCCTTCCCCTCAACCTGAGTCCCCTGAAAAGAAGGTAGATCCTCCGAAACAGGAGCCACCTCTCGACTCTCGCAAGGGGCGGCGGAAGAACTCCAACCACCGCGGCGGGCAGGCCTTGATCGGAGACCTCCTGCAGGAAGGACAGGAAATTTTGGTTCAGGTGGCCAAGGAGCCCATCGGTAAGAAGGGAGCCCGGATTACCTCACATAGCGTTTTGCCCGGACGTTACGTTGTTTTTATGCCCACCGTGGAGCACATCGGAGTGTCGCGAAGAATTGTCTCCGATAAGGAGCGACGACGCCTCAAAGACATCGTCATCAAATTGCGCGAAAATTCCGGAAGAGGTTTTATCGTACGAACGGTGGGTGAGAATAAGGATGAAGCCGACTTTCGAAAGGACATGAGCTATCTCACCCGTCTCTGGGAGGATATCCGCCGGAAAGCGGAAAAGACGTCGGCTCCTGCCCTGGTCTACGCGGAACCCAGCTTGAGTCAGCGGGTGGTGCGGGATTATTTTACCAAGGACTATCGGGCCATTCGTGTTGATGACGAGGAAGAGTACGAACGGATTGTTGGTTTTGTTAATCAGTTCAATCCGTCACTGGTCCAGAGAGTCCACCTCTACAAAAAGAGAAAACCCATTTTTGACGCCTTCCGGGTGACCCACGAAATCGAGAAGGCGCTGCGGCCGAAGGTGTGGCTCAAAAACGGCGGTCACATCGTCATCAACCAGACCGAGGCCCTGGTGGCCGTTGATGTGAATACGGGCAAGTTCGTGGGAAACACCAGTTCTTTGGAAGATACCATCACCAAGACCAATCTGGATGCGGCGCGAGAGGTGGTTCGTCAGATTCGTCTTCGTGATCTGGGAGGGATTATTGTCATCGACTTTATTGACATGGACGAGAAGAAGAATCGTCAAAAGGTCATGAGCGCGCTCCAGGCGGCGCTGGACAAAGATAAAGCTCCTTCCAGAATTCTCCAGTTCAATGAATTTGGTTTGGTGGCCATTACCCGCAAACGAGTCAAACAGTCACTGGAGAGACTGTTGTGCCAGCCCTGCGCTTCCTGTCAGGGAAGTGGGATGACCAAATCGGTGCCGACGATCTGTTACTCGATACACCAGGAAGTCCAAAAAATGATTCCCCATCTGGCCAATGGCCGTGAAATTATGATTCGTTGTCACCCCGATATTGGCAAGGCACTCCGAAACGGAGAAAAGAGGGTGATGACGGAGATCGAAGAGATGACAGGCAGAGCGGTTTCTATTCAATCCGATCCTTTGATGCACGTCGAACGGTTCGATGTGGTCGAAACTTGAAACAAGAACTTTCCCTTCACCGGCACTCATAATACGATAGCGGCTGTGAACCGTCGGGAAGACTACTTTCAGAAACTGCTGGAGTTGATGGATACCCTCCGAGGGCCTGGGGGCTGCCCCTGGGATCAGGAGCAGACCCGGGAGACGCTGAAGCCTCTGTTGGTGGAAGAGGCTTTTGAAGTTCTCGAAGCCCTGGATGGGTCCGACTCCAACGAGCTCTGTGAAGAATTGGGGGATTTGTTGTTTCAGGTGATTTTCCACAGCTGCATTGCCAAGGAGAAAGAAGAATTCGATATCCATGACGTGTGTCGCAGAAGTTACGAGAAAATGGTTCGTCGACACCCCCACGTTTTCGGAGACGCGCATTACCGGGATTCTGGTGAACTCTTGAAGCATTGGGAGGAAATCAAAGCCGCTGAAAAGGAGTCGGCCGGAGGTGAGAATACCCGGAAATCGTTACTGGACGGAATCCCGGAAAAGATTCCGGCTCTGTACGCCACCTATCAGATGTCTTCCAAGGCGGCTCGGGTAGGATTCGATTGGAACAGTATCGAGCAAATCCGAGATAAACTTGTAGAGGAGTTCGAGGAACTTCAGGATGCGCTCCGACAAGGGGAGGAGAAGCAGATCAAGGAAGAGGTGGGGGACCTGCTTTTTGCCTCTCTCAACATCGCCCGTTACCTTCAAATTGACCCGGAAACGGCACTGAGCAGCGCCAATCGGAAATTCTCAACACGTTTTAGAGAAATGGAAAAACATTTTGTTTCCCAGGGGAGAGTTCTCAAAGAAGTTCCCGTGGAGGAGATGGAAGCTTTTTGGCAAAAGAGCAAACAACAAACAACTGACAGCTGACATAAGAAGAAGACAGAAGATAGTTCCAACCTGGAACTAGAAACTTGGAACGCGCGCAAAGCGCGCTAACTGGGAGCAAACACATCGATGACGAAGAAGAGGAACAAAGCTCATTTAAGGTAACCGATCGTCGTATGTTCACCACCGAAGGGGACATTCGCGAACAACAGCAGTCGGATCCAGGTGAACAAGCTCCTCCCCAGAAAGATGAGCCACCGAAAGCCAGCCAGGAAGAGGAACCCAAAGCGAGTCAGGAGCCCAGCCAGAAAGAAGAAGCTGAGCGTACAGTGGAGCAAGACCCCCGCCAGGGAGTCAATTTTGCTTCCTTTCTTCTCTCGCTGGCCACCACAGGGATGGTCCACCTGG
>CBDUTA010000185.1:0-7323 GCA_965369785.1 uncultured bacterium | reverse complement strand
TGGTGCCGGAGGCGGGATTCGAACCCGCACACTCTTTCGAGCGCCACCCCCTCAAGATGGTGTGTCTGCCAAGTTCCACCACTCCGGCATTCTACGGGTTGTCTTCCGAACCTTCCTCGGTCGCAGGTTCCGAGGATGGCTCGTCGGAGGGCTGCAGGGCCCCGGGTTCTTCAGAGGAGGGTTGGTCAACAACGGGTTGCTCTGCGGGAGTTGTGGACAGGTCGATCGGAAGCTCTACGGGAAGTTCCTCCGGTAAAGCCATCCCTTCCAGGACCGTCCCGCTGGAGCCCTTGGTAAACATAATGGCCAACGTCAGGGAGGTCACCATAAAGATGACAGCGCAAACGGTGGTGGCTCTGGTGAGAAGAGTGGCCGCTCCCCGTGCCCCAAAAGCGGTCTGACTTCCCGTACTTCCAAAAGTGGCCGCCAAATCGCCGGCTTTACCTGATTGCAGAAGAACAACCAGGATCAACACCAGTGAAGCAACGACATGAAAAGCGATTACCAGTACGTACATCTTGAATTCCCTGACCGGCTGACCTCCGGACCGCCTGACCACACATCAGAAATCACAAATCAGAAGGCCCGGACGACGTCTTTTGACATTTCGGCTCAGGCGCTCTGCTGGACTATCTTAGCAAATGCTTGTGCGTCCAGACTGGCCCCGCCAACCAGAAACCCGTCTATGTTCTCCTGCTCGATGAGTTGGCCAGCGTTCTCCGGGCTAACACTTCCCCCATACAGGATGCGCACTTGATCGGCGACCTGGGTCGAACAGTGATCGGAGAGCCAGTCGCGAATCAAAAAATGAACTTTCTCGGCAAGCTCTGGAGTCGCCGTCCTACCCGTTCCGATCGCCCAAACGGGTTCGTAAGCGATGATGATACGGTAGCTCTGAGGGTCTGTCAATTCACGCAAGGCCCGTTCTAACTGGCCCAGGATGACTTCCTGAACCCGGTCCGCCTCCCGTGCCTCCAGAGACTCACCGATACAAAGTATGGGAACAAGCTCTGTGCTGAAGACCCTCTCAAGCTTGTCTTGAATCACCTCGTCAGATTCCTGGAAGTGCTGGCGGCGCTCGGAATGTCCGATGATGACATAACGGCAGCCGTAGTCGGCCAGCATGGAGACGGAGACTTCTCCCGTAAAGGCTCCTTCATCCATCCAATGGACGTTCTGGGCTCCCAGTTGAACCATGCTCCCTGCGAGGATTTCCTCCACCGCAGCCAGGGCGGTAAAAGGAGGGCAAACGACAATATCCACGGTTTGACTATTCCCGACCAATCCAACCAGTTCTCGAACGGTGGCCAGGGCCTCATCACGAGTCTTGAACATCTTCCAATTCCCTGCAATAAAGTGCTTTCGACTTTTCTGCTCGGCCTGATCTTGCTCGGCCTGACTTTGTTCCGTCGGGCCTTGCTCAACCTGGCTCTGCTCTGTCTGGCTTTCCTCGTTCGGGTTCTGTTCGTTTGGATTCTGCTCCATTTCTCAACTACCTCTTAATGTCTGCGGTCTGCGGTCTGTGGTTTGCGGTCTCCTTCTCTACAGCCTCTCCCCGATAAAGTGGGCCAACTCTACCAGTCGACTTGAATAGGCCCACTCGTTATCGTACCAGGCCAGAACCTTCACCATGTCGTCACCCAGGGTCTTGGTGAAAGGACCATCCACAATCGCCGAATGGGGATCTTTCGTGAAGTCTGAAGAAACCATCGCTTCATCGGTATAGGCCAATATCCCCTTCAATGAACCTTCCGCAGCTTCGCGGAAGGCCGCTTTGACTTCACCTTCACTGACTTCTTTTTCCACGGTGGCCGTCAAATCGACCAGGGATACCGCCGCGGTGGGAACCCGAATGGAAATTCCATCAAGCTTGCCTTCCAGTTCAGGGAGAACCTGGGTCACCGCCAGCGCGGCCCCTGTCGTAGTGGGGATCATGGATAAGGCGGCTGCACGAGCTCTTCTCAGATCCTTGTGGGGAAAATCCAGGATTCGCTGATCATTGGTGTAACTGTGAATGGTGGTCATCAGACCCTTGCGAATGCCAAACTGCTCATGCAAGACCTTTGCAACAGGGGCCAGGCAATTGGTGGTACAGCTGGCATTGGAAATGATGGAGTGTGCAGCTGGATCGTATTTCTGCTCGTTGACCCCCAGGCAGACCATCAGGTCCTGATTCTTGCCAGGTGCGCTGATGATGACCTTCTTCACGGAATCGCGCAGGTGCTTGGCGGCGTCCTCCCGACGACTAAACAGTCCTGTGGACTCAATGACAATATCCACCCCTGCCTCACCCCAGGAAATCTTTCCCGGGTCCCTCTGCGCAAAGACGGCGATCTTCTTTCCGTTGACGGAAATCGAGTTTTCCTCATGAACCACATCGGCCTGCAGTCGCCCGTAGATGGAATCGTATTTCAATAAATGGGCCAGGGTTTTTGAATCCGTGATGTCATTAATGGCCACAATCTCCAGGTCGAAATCCGTTTCCAGTACCGCCCGAAAAACGTTACGCCCGATTCGACCGAATCCGTTGATTCCTAACTTGATAGCCATAGGCTCTCCTTTTGCTACACAGCCCTCTTCACTCGAATTTGGAAGGACCTTTATATCACAAGAGGGCCGATCGGAAACACGATGTGTAAAACGCGGGCAGCCCGCGCTTCTCACACTCGATCGTAGCGAGGCGGTGGAGATGGTTGTGGATACAAGGAGCGCGACGGGAGGCCACCGCAGACGTACTCTCTGCAGTACGTCGAGGACGCCCACAGAGCAGCAACGCCGTAGACGCGCTCATATCCGCCGCCGCAGTAGATTGGGTGTGAGAAATGCGGGCTAACGATAAGGATTACTGCCGTCTGGCTGAGTCTGAAATCGTCGATGGCCCCACAACCAGCAGTGTGGGTACTCACGGATCACTTCCTCGATGCGCCGATTCAAACTTGTCATGGCTTCGCTAATATCTTTCTGAACATCCCCACTATGGTTCACCTCGATGGGGGGATAAAAACGGATGGTGTACTGGCCACGACGGTGCCTCGGGAAAATAAACCCTGCCACAATCGAAATCGAAGTCTTCCGGGACAATGCAGCCAGGCTGGAATTTGTGGAGGCTGGGTGACCGAACAGGGGAACATAAATCCCTTCCTTTTCCTGACTGTTTTGATCAAGAAGAAACCCTACATCGCCACCGGCCTTGAGTGTCTTGAGGATGGGTCGCATCGATCTCTTCTTAGCGATGACCTGATTTCCGCAGCGGGTGCGCAAACGCGTCACCCACCGATCCAGAAAAGGATTGTCCAGCGGACGAACCACAAAACTTAAGGGATGGCCGTAAAGCGCCTGAACCACCGGCAAAAGCTCCCATGCACTGATGTGAGCGGTCATAAAAAGGACCGGCTCATCCTCACCTCCGGCTTTGAGATAATTTTCCAGTCCACGTCCCTCTTCATATCGGACCCGTCTCCTCACCTTCTCAGGCGTCAAACGATGCATGCGGCTTAACTCAACCACATGGTCACCCAACTGTTGAACACTTTGCCGAAGAATTCGCCTTTTCCACTGTTCATCCCTTTCCGGAAAAGCAATGTTCAAATTGATCAGCCCAATACGGCGATGCTTCCCATCCAGGAGAAAAACCAAAACCGCCAGAGACTCACAGAGAGGATAGGCAAGAAAACGTGGCAGCACTCCGATGAAAGCCAAAAAGCCTCGCACCAGTAGATAGACCAGCCCGTCGAGTATTCCTTTCAAGGGCATTTTAGAGGTGACTGATTCGAGGAAATGCTCTCCAAAAATTTTCCCCATGAGGCCTGCTCACGCTGGGGATGGACCAGCGAGGAAACTCGGGCACAGTGGGCTTTCAGTTGGCCATAAAATGCCGGGTCTTCCTCGGCCTTCCGAAGCTGCCCGGCCAAAGCGCGAGTATCTCCGAGGGGGAAATAACCAGGATAATTCTTACCCAGCGTTCCCATGAAGCCGGGAATCTGAGAAGCCACCACAGGCACCGAGGAAATCAGGGCTTCCGACAGAACATTGGAACTCCCTTCCATCCGGGAAGTCAGGGCCACCAGATGACTGTCAGCAACCAGGCGGCGTGTCTTCCCATAGGATAAGGCTCCTAACCAACGATAGCGTGGGTTCTCTTGATCCTCATCCAGAGCTCTTTTTTCCATCTCCGGTCCGAGCGCTGCGCCCACCTGTACGATCCTGATTCGGGAAGAGGCGGGGAGCCGTCGACTTGCCTGGGCAGCCCGAAAGGGATCTTTTTCCGGTCTCAAATTCCCCACCACACAGATTCGAAAGTAGCTCTTGGGAGGAGAGGCCTTTCCTTTAACCGGTTCAGCAGATTGATAGATGACACAGGCCTTATGACGCACTGGAGCTGGGAGTTCTTCCAGGGCCTGCTTCTGTAAGACAACCAGATGAGTTGCCACCTCCAGAGAATGTTGAACTTCGGTTCCCCGATGCAAGTCACGGTAAAGGTCCGTCCCTGTAAGCACTACAATCAGAGGCTTGTCGGGATGCTTCTCCTTAAATCGGCGAATCGACTTGAAGCTCTTGCGAGCATGCAGAGCAATCAGCACATCACAAGAGCCTTCTTCATATTGGCGTCCGACACTTGCCCTATGACCAAGTGCCTTGAGAAGACCCGCCCAGCGGAGAGCCGTAACCCGATTTCCGTCCAGCAAAGCTTTCGGTGACGGCGTGACCAATTGGATACGCATACTTGGCCGGTGCAGTCGTGAGTTCATGCCTTCGTGCTTTCGTGCTCTTGTCACTTCGTGACTCGTGCTTTCGTGCTTTCGTGCTGTTGTACTGTCGTAGATTTGCACATAAACCTAAAGCGCAGCCGTCCGGAATCCTGCCAGAACATCACGCCGATCAGGGGTACAGTAATTACGCCAGGTGTTACGAATCAGTCGCGAGCGAGTGGTCCAGGCCCCACCACGCAGGACTGTGTGGGTTTTAAACCAGGGCTCAGAATAGTCCTTATAGGGATCAGCCACAAAGCCGGGATAGGGCAAAAACACACTGGCGGTCCATTCCCACACATTACCAATCATCTGCCGGCAACCCACGGGACTGTCCCCTTCGGCCAAGGCTCCCACCGGCACACATCCCATGGCTTCCCAGTTCAGGTTGGCCCGTGCGCTGCTGGGTCGCTCATCCCCCCAGGGAAAGTTTCTCTTACCCTCCACCATCGTCCCGTCCGCTTGAAACTCCTGTGATGCCGCCATCTCCCACTCCGGCTCAGTCAAAAGACGCCGGCCTGCCCATTTGCAATAAGCCTCCGCTTCATACCCGTTGACATGAATAACAGGCAGATCTTCTTCCAGGCTCCGATAGGAGTTGAAGTGACGGCGCATCCACCGGTTGGGCGATTCTCGTTTCCAGTACACAGGATGCTCAGCACTCACCTCTTCTCGCCATCTCCACCCAGGCTCACTCCACCCTTCTTTGCGCTGGTATCCCCCCTCCTCCACAAAGGCTAGAAATTCAGCATTGCTGGTGGCTGCCCGGGCCACTCGGAAGGGCTGGATTTGGACGGGATGACTCCACTTTTCATTGTCGAAAACGAAAGGCATCTCCGGCGTGGCCCCGAGAAGAAACATTCCCCCGGGCACCTCCACGTCACCGCATAGAGAATCACCCTCTCCCTGGGAGCCCGAAGGTTTCTCCCTATCTGGAGAGGAGAGATTAGGGGGAGGATAGCCAAGGGTTTGTCTGGCGTAAGTGAACGCCTCATCGTGCATATCTTCGTGCAGGAGCCCCAGTTGATAGAAATAGGGCTGACATTCCGACCTCCCCGATTGCAGGGAATCGATCATGCGAGCGAGAACTTCCTCCATGTAGCTCAGTGTTTCCTCCCGTGAAGGAAGCGGCAGATCCCAGCGCGTATCGTGAGCCACCGCCATGGAGTCATAGAGCCGATCCCCATCTTCACGAATCGGTTCCTTCTGAAACAGATGACGGAGAGTCCATTTCTCCTGAAACCAGGCCACATGTCCGATTTCCCAAAGAAGCGGATTAACAATGGGGAGGCGAGGTCCCATCAGTTGCTCATCGGTGAGATCCTCAACCAAGGCCAAGGTCCGAGAACGAGCTTCCGTCAATCGATCAATCAATTGCGATGCAGTCATCATGCTTTAGCCAACCCTTTCTACTCAGCTCTGGCCGATCTGAGAGTGGCCGCTACAAGGTCGAAACAGCTGTAATGAGAACCACTTCTGGGGATCGTTAAAATGGGCGATTGATTCCAGCCCGAAGTATTCCAATTGCCGTTGAAGTCGATGGGGCTCAAATTTACGACTGATTTCGACTAAGATCTTCTCGCCTTCCTTCCACAGAAATTCTGACTCGAGCGGAGGGAGGTCAATCTTCTGGTCTGAAGTGGAAACCGCGTACATCTCCATTTGCTGCCACTGGACGTTATAGAAAGAATCGTAACGCATTTCCCTCTGGTCAAAGTTGCTTCCCATCAACCTGTTGACATTCTCAAACGCGTTTAAAATAAACTCGGCCGTGATGCCTTCCGAATCGTTGTAGGCCTTCTCCAGGATTTCCTTCTCTTTGCTGCAATCCACTCCGAGAAGGAAGAAATCGTCCGGGCCCATACATCCACTCAACAACTTAAAAAAGCGGTCGAAGTCGGATCGATCCAAATTCCCAACACTACTACCCAAAAATGCGAACAGGGTGGGAAGACTCCTCTCGATGCTGAGAATCCCCTCTTCGTAACAGGCACACAGTCCATGAAAGCCCAGCCGGGAAAACTGGTCGTTGACCGAGTCTCTTGATCCAATCAGAGCGGTAAGGCTCACGTCAACGGGAGCGAAAGTCCCTCCTCCTCGCTGTTTGGATTGCTGGCTCAGAAGATGGACGGTCTTCTTTGAAAAACCCGCCCCCAACTCCACCAGGCATTCCACTTCAGCCAGGGCGATGATCTGTTTTGCCTCCTTTTCAAGCATGGCATCCTCACTACGAGTCAGGTAGTACTCGGGCAGGGCACAGATCTTCTCGAATAACCACGAACCTCGCTCATCATACAAGAATCGAGGCTCTATGCGGCGAGGTTGGTCAAACAGAGTTCGAGCCAGGGATCGAGCCACATCTTCTTCAAGGGCCTCGGACTTGCGCGCCCAGATGGAAGACTCCACGGACGACCATCGGTTCTTCTCACCTTGTGCAAAAATCTCACGGGGAGTCTCCAGTCTTTGATCCTTGGGCGACATGAGCAGCTACTAAGTGTCTCGTTCCATAAATACGGTGATGTTTGTGGCGAGCGCGACGGCGTCGAGTTCGCGAAGCGACGACGACGCGATGTCA
>CBDUTA010000184.1:0-7353 GCA_965369785.1 uncultured bacterium | reverse complement strand
GGTTCATGAGGTGATACCAGGCGCCTGGGAATTCGATCCGTAAGGGTCTCGCAATATCTCCAGGGTAGCGTCGCGAACGACAACGGGAACCCCTAACTCTAGGTTTTGACTGGCAGGCCAGTCCCCAGGGGTTTCCGTGCGGTTCAGACCTTCAGATACCGGCCAGGCTCATCGTATCCCAGACATTCAATAACGACAAGGGGGGGGGCGCCGGGGAAGTGAGGATCAGAAGATCGCCACACTTTGGTGCATTAGTCCTAAAGAAATTCAGCTCTTTGCCGATATATAACCTAGGCAGGTTGTGACAGTTCCTGAACGATACAAAAGAGAAGCACAGATTTTGACCGTGTTTTCGCCATGAATAAAGGGTAATTTCTAATCCACAACTCCGGTGGTTCTGACATGACCGGGATGCTCATCGTCAACGCTGTAACGTCTATCGTTTTGGGAGCTGTACTAGCTATTGTTTGGGGAACAATTCTCAACCTTTTTCCTACGTAATTTCGTTCCTACTAGGGAGGGAAAATCTATGCAATCCAAGAATGAATCGCCAATCAGAGGTTCGTCTTCACCATCAGAAAAGAATCGAGCTCAAGATGAGCGGGGTATAGCAATGGTGATGGTGATCATCTGTTCAGCTCTCTTCTTACTTATGGGCCTTTCACTGACGTTGTCCAGTATGACTGAGTTCTCGCTGAGCAACGAATACGCAGCCCGCGAAAACGCCCTGCTGATTGCCGATGGGGGTTTCAATCTGACACAGGCGATCTTTCGGGGAAATACTCTGAGCGATCTTCTCTCAACGGTCACTGAAGTAGACCAGTATCTGAATTATCCGATTCCAACGGAATCAACGGCACTGCGGTACTTCAATCGAAATCCCCTGTCTCTGGTTGAGGCGATTCAGATCGATTTTGCGAATCCTCCTGCTGCCATTGGAACCCGAACCGTCAGTGGACTTTTGACCGCTCCCGCAGGCGTCTCCCTTGGCACGGGACGGTACTTCGCCAGAGTGACGGACAATGACGATGGCGATGGTGACCCGCTTTCGGACACCGATAGCGTCGTCATTCTCAGAGTGACAGGAGTTGATCGCGGATCTGCGGCTGAAGGGAGCGGCTACGGGACCACAACCCAAAACGCCATCGCCATCATTGAGACCACCCTGAGGCGAGATACGACTTTGAGAGTCGACAGTGCATTTACCGTATACGGGCTCGATATGGCCCCCATATTTAACGGCAATAGCTTTGATCTTGATGGACGCCAGCATGACCTTGACGGAAATCTGATAGGTGGGGCTCCCCAACCCGGCCTGGCTTTAGTCAACAATAATCCGGATGGAGGGGATGCCACCGCTGCTGCAAACTCAGCATATGGAGCCCTGGGAGCGAATCAGTATGACAATATCCAGGGGTCGGTAGGTGACTTTGGCCCTGAACCGTCCATCATGGATATAACGAATTATATCCGTGCCGGTTCCGATATTGATGCAGCGAATATCTTTGATCCCAACTGGCTCATGAACTTCGTGAATCGTCTCGGTTCCTTCGCCGACAATGACCTTTCCACAGGGAACTATAACAGCGTGACATGGGGCACCCCAGACAGTCCTGAAATTACTTTTATTGATGGCGATGCAAGATTGGGGGGAAACGGCACGGGTGCAGGGATGCTCGTAGTGAAGGGTGATCTCGACTACAGTGGGGCTTTCAACTACATAGGCATGATCTTTACTCTAGGCGGAGACCTCACCATGAGTGGAGCCAATAAGACGCTCACGGGCGGGATGTTTTTCGCCAAGGTTATTGACAATGGAGACGGAACCTACAGCTATGGCGTCCCCCAGATTGTCTTCAATGGAAATAGCAATTTCCTTTACAGCGTCCAGGGAGTTGCCCTGGCTTACAGTCTTCTGCCTATGAAGGTACTGAACTGGCGAGAAGTGACTCGGGAGCTGGAGCCATACTAGTGTCTCGTCCCATGAATACCATGACGTTTGTGGCGGCGCGCCAGCGTCGAGTTCGCGACAAGAAAATGGATGCCGTCCCGCCTCCTTGCTCCTTGACCTCCCCTTGCAAGCCCATCAGCAAACGTCACCCCATCTATGAAGCGAGACACTGACCGTACCGTACAGTACGTTTGCGGGGGCCTCTGTCGCGCGTTGCGGAACGCAGTCAGGGCGCGGCGCATTCGTCACTTCGTGACGAGAACCTATGCATAGTCCGCTCTAGGAAGCCTAGAGCAACGCAGGCTACTTGTTGAAAGAGCAGCCAAATTGAGCATCTTTGCTAACCCCAGTGGATCGTTCCAGCACAGCCTGGCTTTTCCATTGCCTTCCCCGCCGCTCCGAGCGTAATATCTAGCCTGAATCAAAGCCCCACATCGAGAGAAACTCATTGAATGACGCCCAGGCTCAATGATCGAGTCCAGAGGTGAAATAGAGGTAAGCATTATGAAGCAGAATCTTTCCTACAATTACGAAGGTTATCTTCCCGGTGAACAAGAAGAAGAGGAGTTTTCAAGATTTCAACAAACGCTCAAGGTCGGTACAGAAGCGCCGGATTTTGAGGCCACCCGTCTTGAGGACGGAAAGAAAGTGAAGTTGTCGGATCTTACCGCCCATTCCAATGTCGTCCTTGAATTCGGTAGCCTGACCTGACCGTTTTGTGGCATAGCCGGGCCGGCTATGGAGAAACTTGCCATCGAGTACCGGGACAAAGGATTCGAATTCGTGTTTGTCTACACCCGGGAGGCCCATCCGGGAGAATTCCGCCCCCATCACACCCGATTCGAGCAGAAGATGGAGCAAGCGAGAATTTTTCAATCTCAATATGACATCAAGCGCCCCATCCTGGTGGACAGTCTGGAGGGAACGGCACACCGGGCCTATGGAATCCTTCCGGACATGCTGTACCTCATAGGGAAAGGCCAGCGTTCGATTTGGTTCAAAGCAGACTGGACGGATGCCGATACTCTGAGAATTATCTTGGAGTACCAGCTTAAACGTTCCCAGATGCGGCAGGCTAACCGAAAGGTCGGCCCCAACTACTGCGAGTTCCTGGGATTCCGGCCTCGGATGTGGGATCGATTTGTGGCCCATCTGCATACCAACGGACCCAAGGCCGTGTCCGATTGGGAGCGGGCGATGGAATACTGGAAAAACCACCCGCCCAGCCACGGATAAAATTCCAACCTGCACAAGGGTGTAGTGGCCGCTCTCAGAGCGGCCATGATAGCAATGGAATTCCATTGCCTTTAAGCCCTCTCCACGCGTACTATTGAGCCTGACTGCATTGCCATAGGCAATACACAACTTGGAGAAAAGGACCAGGCATTTCAATGGCTTGAAAACGCCTACCAAGAACGGGTTTTGGGCGGCACTGCTAAAGAAGACCCCTACTGGGACCCCCTCCGCGACGACCCTCGCTTTTACAACCTGTTGCGGCGGATGAATTTAGAACCGTGATCGGCAGTTAACCGCGGTCTTCCGTGGCTAGTCTCCAGATACCGAAAGTCATGACGATCAGGCCTATGATCATGAATACCATGTCCCCTTTTATACCAAAACTCTGGGGGGAAACTGTGACGCTAGTCACCGTCCACTCTAGCCTTCCTCCTGGTTAGACGCGCTCCTTCTGCATCATGAAACTTCAACACCTCAGTGCGGTCACCCTGGCAGTCCAGAATATGGCTCAATCGGTGGAATTCTACAGAAAACTCGGTTTGGAACTTCTCTATGGTGGAGAATGGGATAGCTTCACCACTTTTCGGGCAAATGAGGGCTTCATCAACCTGCGCCTCATCAACTCCCAGGCTGGAAAAAAGTTGAGCTCTATCCGCTGGGCAGTGGAGGACGTGGAGTTGTTATACAGCAAACTGAAGGAAAGCGGTTTGGAGCCTGAAGCTCCCAGGGAGGGTGATCGAGGTGAGCGGTTCTTTTTCCTCAAAGACCCGGATGGGCATGAATTGAGTTTCGCCCAGTGACTGGGCTGACAAAAGCTCCACTTTAAAGCGCTAAACTTGATCTGTTGCTTCCTTCCTCAAGAACACCGGGGGCCCCGCGGGCCTTTTAGACCCCGTTTTTGTGACTCCTGACTCAGACGAGTCCAATCAGGGCAGGAGGTCTGACTGAACTCGTTGAAAAAGTGACAATAATTGTCAGATCCAGTTTCCAAGAGTGATCACGATAATCCCACAAGTTTAAAGTTGACTTGGAGTTATCCGATTTAAGACAAGTTGGCTCCTTTCTTGCTCTATGGATCGCAAAGAAGGAGCAAGCCATGAAAAGAGAACAAGGATTTTCGTTGATTGAGT
This sequence comes from uncultured bacterium, assembly GCA_965369785.1. Lineage (GTDB taxonomy): Bacteria > Acidobacteriota > UBA6911 > RPQK01 > JADFOI01 > JADFOI01. Next base: position 3,036 of record CBDUTA010000184.1, on the reverse strand, counting down.
TGCTGATCGTTGTTGCCATTATCGGGGTCATTGCGGCAATTGCTGTTCCAAATCTAGTTCAATCGAAAGCTGTCGCCAATGAAGGTGCCGCAATCAGTGCGGTGCGAAGCGTGGTGACCGCTCAGATCACCTATGCAGCGAGAACCGGTCCCGGTAGATTTGCTGGTGATCTCAGCACCCTGGAGTCAGCTGGATTGATCGACAGCGTTCTTGGATCAGGAACCGTGGAAGCTTATTCACTGTCCGTTTCTGGAGATAGCTATGGATTCACAGTCAATGCGAGACCCCTGGTCTATAAAAAAACCGGTACTCGCAGCTTCTACAGTGATCAGACGGCTGTCGTTCGCTATACCATAACCGATACTGCGGCAACCTTCAGCAGTCCAGGTTTGGGCCAGTAGTCTTTCTGCTGATGACACGGTTTGGACTCCTGAGCTGATGCCCAGTTCCAGTTGTAAAGGGTTCTGGAACTTTTTCGGCCTGCCGGGAGTCCCTCCTGCCTTTCTTTGTAAGCGTGCCGGTGTCTGCGGACCTCACCACCAGCCTGGAAAACGGGAACCGGAGTCCCGTCCATTCGGTTTTGCTTTGCGGAATCGAGAAGTCTAAACCCGTCGCTCAGGCGGAAAAATCAGAGGTTGATCCACAGGGCAGGAAGCGAGCAGCAAGGATACAATACCTACCAGGAGAATCAGCAAAACAATGATCAGCGTCTGATCGCTCACGGGTCTCTTATTCTTGAAAGACACTTCCCCTTCGTCCACCTTCCGTTGCTTCTCAGGAGCAGTAGGAGAACTAAATCACAGAGTCGTCAACTAACCGGTCTTCAATCGCTGCTTTCGTCAGGTTTTGAATCGATGTGCAGGTCGTCGAGGTGATGAGCTTCTTTTCGGCCGGATCGGATCAACCAGTAGAGGACGGCGACGACGATGACTACCGCTACAATAAGCGACCAAGTCATGCTTCCCTCCTTTTTTGATTATTCTACAGGAGTTTGCCTTGGAGATCGAGAGTGTGGGTATCAGAATCGGTGGCCCTTTTCCTCTTCCAGGCCTTACCTGGAGAGAACATCCACTCAAACAACCTGGAGAAGCGCTCTATGCTCTAGGGAACTCAGGTTCTTCTGATTGAGGCAGATCAATTACGTAGAGCAGCTCTTAAACCTTTCTGAAACAGGTGGCTCGGTGACAGGATGACCGTCTGAAGTATAAAAGCGCTCCCCTCCCCTTAAATGAGAATAGGTGCGAATGGGATGGGTGGCCGGCTGGTTTTTGTCTGCTTCAACGGTAAAGAAATTTCCCCATTCCAGGCATACATTGTTGAAATGTTTCAACGCGAATTCCAGAGGGAAATTATGTTTCTTCAGATTATCTTCTACCTGTTGATCAATAACGAAATTTATCTCATGCCAATGCCAGTATTTGTTATGGAGGAAGTTGGTGGAGTAAAAATCACGAAGATCTATCGCCAGGTGATGCCACCATGCTTCGTTCCATCTCAGCAAGTGCCCGGCAAGATCGGCATCATTTGTATTTCCATAGGGACACCAGACCTCGACAACACCTTTATCTTTCAAAACACGGCTTGATTCCAGCCAGAAAAGATCGGGAATAGGTAAATGCTCTACAAAATGCGAGGAAAAGACATAGTCCACTGTACCATCCTCAAAAGGTAGTTTTTCCTGCATAATATCGATACAGTGATCCACACCCGGAGCATCAACCATATCAATACCGATACAACCTTCTTTCTTTGCACCACCACAGCCAATATCAATCATGATGCGGTTTCCATCTTCCGCAATTGGATCATCACCTTTTTCAACTGCTTTTGTATCTTTAAAAAATGCCATAGACCCTCCCGCTGATGCCTGAAATCAGGAAGAAAAAGCAGCCCGACAGGAGGAACACCCCGGAAATGGCGGTAACGCTTTCCGGACGTTCAGTCATCGAAGATCATCCTCTGCTCTCTCCCCTTGAATGACAGACGAAGGTGTGGGAATTCTAGTACCTTGCAGTAAGAGTCACAACCCCCTCTGACACAACTACTGTCACAGTGGAAAATTGAGGGAGCGAGCAGTCAGGCTAACGGATTGAAAAATTGGTCGAAAAAGGGGACAGAAGTTTTCCCGGTATCGGCAACATCTTGAAGTTGCTGATGTTACCTCCTCCTTATCTTCTCAAGAAAGGACTTCTATCCCCAGTATTGTCCCCAGTATCTGATAGGAAGGGAAGCCCACACTCGCAGTTCATATGTTAAAATTAACAGTATGAAGATCTTCAAAGGTTTAACGATGCTGCTTGTTCTCATGCTATGCGTGGCCCTGGCCCATGCCCAGGCGGATCCCGTCACAGTCCATGTGTTAGCTCCGGTGCGGGATGGCTTTATCGACACGAGTAAAGGTATCCAAGACTCCATCAAAGACGTGAGCAATCGCCTTGGAGAAATGACGGAGATTCAGGTAGTCGATACCCCTGAGAAGGCTGATATCCTCCTCACCGTCATCACTCGCGGTATTGGTGTTGAGGCTTACGGGCAGCGTATGAGCTACAAGGAGTACTTCAACAACACGATACTGACGAGCGAGGCGATCCTGACCAGTACTTATTGGGTCACTACGGTCATGGAAGTTGGCCGGTACCGGAAAGAGCTCTTGGGCTCTCGCACTCGGGAGGGTAAATCTACGATTTCGTTGGGTGCCTGGGGAGGGTGTGCAGATCAGATCACCGAGGACCTGCAGGCTTGGGTCGTCGCAAACCGAGAGCAGCTAAGACAGCAGAGCAAGATCCCTCAACCCTAACATCCCCAGGATAGATAACGGAGCAATTCACCCCGCCGGAACCAATCGGGTTGCTACGCTTTTCGTCTCAAGTGCCTCTTCCGGAGTGGTTATCATTAACATACCGCATCCGCCCATCCACCATCAGCGTCATGCCACTCTCGAACAGCACTCTGGCCTCTGGGGGGGATCGCTTCGCCCTGCACTGCATCCAAATAAAAGCCGTCAGGCAGCGAGATGACCTCGCCCTTCATGCCAGG
>CBDUTA010000183.1:0-7359 GCA_965369785.1 uncultured bacterium | reverse complement strand
CACTGACGTGCGCCCCAGAGCCCTGTTTTATCAACAACTTATTGGGCGCACGTCAGTGCGCCCCTACACAAGAAACCTGGATCAGTCGACTTTTGCGACAGCCTCGATACCAGGCGGCGCGACCGAAGGTTTGCTGGATCTGTGGGCGAGATTTTGACAAAATTTCAGGTAATTCTTAAGATGAGGGTAGTTTTACTGATAACTGCAGGAGTTTTTGTTGATCACCAAAGACAAGTCCCTTCGCAAAGTGGTAGTCCGAACCCGAAGCGGAGAGGTGATTCCCGGTTTCGCCAATCAGGCACTGATCAAGAACAAGCTTGAGATCATTACAAACAAGGGAGAAGAGCGAACATTCAGTCTTGAAAACCTGAAAGCGGTTTACTTCGTCAAGGATTTTGCGGGTAATCCGGAGTATGATGAGATCAAGTTTCTGACCGAAGAGTCAACGGTATCAATGCTTTGGGTGCGACTAGAGTTCTACGACGGGGAGGTCCAGGAGGGCAAAGTTACAAACGATTTGGAGCTGTTTTGTGCCCCAGGATTTTTTCTGTGGCCCCTGGACCGAGACACGAACAATGAATGTGTCTACGTGATCAAGTCGTCGTTGCAAGCCTTCAGTATTCTGCAGATTACGTAACTTTCTTCCCGACGAGGTGTCGGGAAAATGAGTCCAGTGCTCTTTCTCTTTCGTAGAGTGAGCTATTCACGCTGCGATTCGGAACTTGTGACAAGTCGGTCTTCATCACTTCAAAGCCACTCACCCTGGGCTAGGGGCTCAAATCGTTAACTTGACAGTACCCTTCTCCTTCTTGGTTTCATCCAAAGGCCACGCTCCGATCCACACATCGCCGATCGTGTGATTGGTGAAGAGCTTTTTTACCATCGGATAACACAACTCTTTCGTGCCGTTCTCGGAACTGTTCGTTTTCATCGACAGAAACCGTATCGTTCCGTCGACCTCAGTCAGGACTAGATATTTATGTGACATAAGACGCTTCATAAGCAAGCTGCTCTCCAATGAGTTGAGGATGACGAATATGATCTGCGCAATCACCCGCAATGGTGATGTTTGTTGCCTTTTCGTGACAACAGAGGGTCAGAAGTGCGGGTGAGTCGCAGCCTCTCCCCTGTCAACGATTTGACTATTCTGTCGGTTTCTTCGCCTCTGGAGGATCCTGTTCAGGTGACGAGATCGGGCATGCCCGATCCCGTCACACACTCACCCGCTACTTTTTTTGGGAATGAGATTCGCGGTCATCGTGGACCTAGATCGTCAGGGGTTCTCCACCCTCACAGATCAAGGAGGCTCAAGTCGTTCCCTTTATGTTTTCTCTTCTTAGAGACAAACATCTGGCAATGCACACCTGAAGCTTCGAACACCACCAGGGAAGGAAGCTTACGGGACTTGAATCCCAGTACCCGGCATCCATAAGGGGCCCGACGATCCCAGGTCACGTAAAAGAAGCGACAATATCTGCAACCTATGTGCTCCATCCTGACGTCTCTTATCGGTCAGAGGTTGTTTGAGTTTCAGTCCTCCGGTTCTCTGGGTCTGCTGCAGCGACGGGATCATCCGGCGTGCCCGTGCGACCCGCAAGCGGGTGCCCCTGTAGCCGTTGGGGTCAGCCGGTGGCTGACCCCAACCGAACGAGCGGCAAGAATCTCCGGAATGTGGGAGGCACCTCAGGTGCCGAATCCGAAAACCCGGGGCCGTTTAGTGGGCCGTTCGGCACCTGAGGTGCCTCCCACATTCCGGAGGTCTTCGCTATCCTAACCGTTCGGGCGAGCCGCCGGCTCGCCCCTACGTCGCTTCGTGACAAGAACCTATGCATAATCCGGGTCAAGAGGTTGGCCAATTGATCTCTACCCGAAACTCAATGTTTAGCCCATGAGCGCTGTGAAAGAACTGACGATAATGCCCGATGGCGGTGGCTAAGTTCTTGGGGAACTCTGCACCGCAAACGTGACAGTCTGTCTTTAAAGCCGCTTCCCTTGAGCTGGGCTCTGCATTGAACAGAAACCCCGATTTGCAGTCAGGACAGTAAATTTCCAGATGGGACAATTCCTCAAAACGAAAGACGATTTGTTTCGTTGCCATAATGGGTTTATTGCTCGTACTATTTCTCCTGCAATCCTCCAATTTCAATCTGCTCATTTTTGCTAGGCCGAACTCGATCGAACAAGCAAGGCTTCAAACCACCAGTAGTGACAGAAAAGTGACAAAAGTGACGAGAAACTAACGGAGTGGTGACAAGAGCATGACCTGGTCCGAAGCGCAGGGCGAAGATTTCAGACTGAAGTTCCTGTCCCATGTTCAGTTCCTCCGGGTGTCTCTCGTGTTGGGCACGAACTGTTTTTTGTAGTCGTTGCCTGTAGGAGTCTTAGCAATTCTCACGCCACGGCTCAAACAGATCCTTGATTTACGACGTTTTTCGTGGGTATGGAGCTGCATCCTTCATCCGCTTGGCAGGAATGAACGGATGGAGCGATCTCTGTGGGGTAGGAACCGAGCACCCATTGGCACGTGTATTGCCTGTTTGGGTAGAGCACGCGTAGTGGACGTGAAAGGAAAAGACTATGTACAGCAAACCAACTCATCAGGCCGCGCTACTGGCAGGTCTGGGCCTGCTTCTCGTTCTAGCCTCAACGCCGGTATCTGCCCATACGCTGAAAGTGACCGACGATGTCTCCATCGATTTAAACAAGCCCCAAAAAACCAAGGGTTCGGACAAGAAGATAGAGATCAGTAATCTCGGCAGAAAGCATGGAGATCGCCATGGCTTCGTGAAGTTCGACCTTTCGGTTCTACCCGATGGCATCACCGGTGCCGACATCGAGAAAGCAACCTTGAGGCTGTGGCCAACTAGAATCAAGGGTGAAGGAACGATCACCCTTCACCTGGTTACGGACCCATGGGACGAGGACACCCTAATGGCCGAACCCTATTACGATAGTTTTGAGTTTGCTACCGTTGACCTCGTGGAAGCGGATGAGCAGTCCTACGTCCTGGTCGATGTCACGCACCAGGTCGAGGACTGGGTGTACAGGACCACCGCCAATTATGGTATCGCCATCCTACCCAACGGCATCGACTTGGAGCTGGCCAGCAAGGAGGCGAATCACGACCAACCGATGGAAATTGAAGTCATGCTGTTTGGTTCAGCCGGGCTCAATTGCTGGGATCTGAATGGAGATGGTGAGCCGAATTTTCCGGAAGAGGACACAAATGAAGACGAGATTGTCAATGTGGCTGATTGTCAAGGACTACAGGGACCAGAAGGACCACCAGGACCAGAAGGACCACAGGGACCCGGAGGGCCACAAGGACCAGAGGGACCACAAGGACTACCAGGATCACGAGGATCACGAGGACCACAAGGAACAGCAGGACTATCCGGCTCGACAGACGCAGATGGGTTGTGTGAGCTGTATCGCCTGACTGGGTTCACACCGTCCCCGCTGCTCGACTGCGATCTGTCAACCCTGCCTCCATCGTTCCCCCCTTTACCCACCGGTACCTTAGTGTTCGTCACAGCCGCAACGTACCTCGGGGATTTGAGTGGACCGGATGGAGCAGACGCCCTGTGTCAGGCAGAGGCAGAGGCAGGTCCGACGGCCTTGGCCGGGACAGCCCGCGCCTGGCTTTCTACATTGACCGAAAACGCCAAGGACAGGATCCCCCAGTCGGGTCCCTATGTAGCAATCGACGGGTTTGTGATCGCCGATGACCTCACGGATCTCACCGATGGAGACATCAACGACTTCATCAACCACACAGCCGATGGTTTCAAACTGAAGGCTGCGGCCGAGGTCTGGACAGGGACGAACTCGGACGGTACTTACTCAACCCACGATTGCGCCGGGTGGACGAGCACCAATGCAGGGGGAACACGAGGTAGTACTGGGGGAACAGACGGCAAATGGACGAGAGTGGATCCCACCGGCATCGGGGGGAACTGCAGCAAACCACCGAGGCACTTGTATTGCTTTGTGGAGATTCCGTGAGGCCCCTGCGGTGTGGGGACTCCCGGATTCCCAAAAAACTACACTTTAGAGAAACTGAAGCCAATCGAGGTCAACATGACAAAGAAACTCTTCGTGGGCGGCATGCCCTGTAACGTTGCAGACGACGTACTGGAAAACCTTTTCTCAACTTATGGAACTGTTGAATCCGCTGCTCTGATCATTGACAGAACAACCCCTTTGCCAAAAGGCTTTGGGTTTGTCGAAATGAGCTGTGAGTCTGAAGCTCAAGAAGCGATTCAGAACCTGAATGGTACTCAGGTTGAGGGACGGACTATTAGGGTGCATGAGGCACGACCCAGGCCAATTCCACCTCGCAGAAAGAGCACCTGGAGACATCTCTGGTAGTCTTCCTCAGAAGTCCCCGGTATTCTTCCCAGGCAAGCGGAGTCACATCAGGCTTCCCTCATGGTGCAGGCCTGATTCCTCGGCGAGGTAACCCGCCTCCCTCTCCCACGCTATCCGCTCATCAACCATCAGGGTTTCATTGTCAAACCGCCCGACAGGCTTGGGCGGGACAGGCTTGCCCTGAACGCCATCCGGATAAAAGCCGTCGTGCAGCGAAAGCACCTTGCCCGGCATGCCTGGAGTGACAACAGCGGATTAGCTGCCAGCCCGGAGTATGCATGAGTTCTGTTCTGCAGCCACCCAATCATCCGGACGGGCTCAAGGGCTTTATCGCGCCAGATCATGAAGTAGCCGACTTCGAGGCTGAGGGATTCTTTTCGCCAGGGGCCATTCAGAGTCTGAATGTTGATAGTGTCACCGATGGTTGCCTTTAACCCTCTCCCCGGGTAGCATCGAGCGCTGCTGCCTGATGCACCGGGGAGGAGTTTATGATCGGCAAGACCATCAGCCATTACAAAGTCATTGAGAAAGTCGGCCCGTTTCTCAAAGCCCTTATCCCAAATAAGCGTGGGGCCTACAAATACTATGGGTCACCCATACTCATTCTATTCGTCGGGTTAGGACTCTCTCTGGCCCTCTTTGCTGTGTTACGCAACTTTGACAGGAGGGAAGCAGAGACAGCATTTAAACTTGCCGCGAGCGAGCAAGTTTCAGCTATCCAAAAAAGCATTGAGATCAAGATAGTCATTCTTGAGTCGATGTCGAGTTTGGACAACGTTTCAGAAGCCAGAGGTCAACGAAGAGTCTATGAATTCACCAAGCCCTTAGTTGCCCATATGAAGGGGGTACAGGCTCTATCATGGCTACCCCGGGTTCCGGACAGCCGGCGAGTGGAATTTGAAACCTCCGCCAGGCAACGTGGATTCGTGGACTTCCAGATCACCGAGAGGGAAACAGAGGGAGCTCTAATAAGGGCTTCACAGCGGGACGAGTACTTTCCTATCTCAGACCCTGGCCGTGAACGGGGCTTTGGTGCCCCCCTGGGTTTTGATTTGGCTTCGGATCCCAAGCGGGCGGCCGCACTTTACAGAGCACGCGACACCGGGGCGATCACTGCGACTGTCGGGTCCATTTCTATCAGTCGGGTGAGCACGCAGGTTAATTTTCTACTCTTCCTGCCAGTTTACAGGAAGGGTGTGCCGGTCGATACCGTCGAGGAGCGCCGGAGAAATCTCCGAGGCGTTCTGGTGGGAGTTTTTCGAATTTCCGACACTGTGGAGGACGCCCTATCAGAGTTGCAACCAAAGGGTATCGACCTTCTGATTTCCGATCAGTCTGCTCCTGAAGGAGAACGTTTCCTCTATTTTCATTCTTCCCGAACCAGGATGGATCCCGTCCCTGTCGCTGAGGCAGTGGTCGATCATTCAGGATCTATGCAGTTTGTCACTACATTCGAGGTAGGGGGGCGAAGCTGGGCCATCCGGGCGACCCCGGCACCCTTTTTTCTTTCATCGCACACAACCGGAAAACCTTTGTACGGGTTGATGGTGGGAATGCTGTTCACGGGTCTATTTGCCGCATATCTTGTTGTCGCCGCACGTCGATCTGTAGAGATCGGCAAAACCAACCGCCAACTGAAACATGAAATCATCGAGCGCAGATGGATAGAAGAAGAGCTAACGGTAATCGCCCACGAAGCAGAAGAGGCTCGATCAAGGTTCGAAGGAGTGTTGCGGGCCGCACCCGATCCTATTGTGGGAGTCAACCAGAAGGGCCAGATCGTGTTCGCCAATGATCAGACGGAAAAGATGTTCGGCTATCCGCGTGAGGAATTACTGGGCAGCTCCTTGGAGATCCTCCTGCCTGAGCCTCTGGGAGAAGGGCACCAAGGCCATCGATCGAATTACTCAGCCGATCCCTCGATACGGCCCATGAGTGCTCGTAAGGATTTGTTTGGCCGCCGAAAGGATGGGCATTTGATTCCCGTGGATATCAGTCTGAGTCCTCTCCAGACCGAGGATGGCCTTGTGACCATTGCCATTGTCCACGACATCACCAGACGCAAGCAGGACGCGGAAAAACTTCTTCAATATCAAGTGCGACTCCGGGATCTGGCCTCCGAATCGTTTTTCGCCGAGGAACGGGAACGGCGTCGCATAGCAACGGAGCTGCACGACCGCATTGGCCAGACCCTGGCCGTGTCCAGAATGAAGTTGGGGGCACTCAGGAAAAGGGATTTGAGTGGGACTGAGGCCAGACTCTCTCAAGAGCTTGACGAATTAATTGGGACCGCGATTCAGAATATCCGCTCTCTAACCTTTGAGCTGAGTCCTCCCACTCTTTACGAGCTGGGACTTGAGCCAACTCTGGAGTGGCTTGCCGAACAAACCCAGAGAGATCATGGAATTGTGTGCCAATTTGAAAATGACCAGAAGCCGCTTAAATCCCTCAACGATGAAATTTCCGTGGTGCTCTATCAGTCCGTTCGCGAGCTCCTCATGAATGCCGTTCGTCACGGGCAGGCAAGCCATGTGAAGATTTCTCTTTGGGAACAGGACTCGGGTATGGGAATTCTCGTCAAAGATGACGGTGTGGGATTTGACCTTTCCAAGATTCCGAACCTTCCGTCTACAGAAGGCGGGTTTGGTCTCTTTAATATTCGGGAGCGGCTGGAAGCTCTTGGTGGTCAATTGCTCATCCTATCGGGGCCCAACAGGGGGACGTTCGCTACCCTATTGCTACCCTGGAAGCTGGTGAAGGGGAAGTCAAGAGACACAGACGCTGGAAGGTGGGAAGCAGGGAAAGGGGAAGGGGAAATCTCGTTTTAGCACGCGTGCGGGTCGCGCGTCGCGAAATGCAGTCAGCCCGGATCTTTCGGTGCTTCGTGACCAGAACTGATTCATGATATCGGCTAGAACCGTGTGATTGGCGTCACTAATAAAGCTCGTACTGATCAACTAGACTTGCTTTCGGCAGGAAGGAACAGGT
>CBDUTA010000182.1:0-7372 GCA_965369785.1 uncultured bacterium | reverse complement strand
GCGTTTGCTGCAAACTCCACAAATCGGAAAGAAGGGATCATCATTGATTTCACAGCCCGCAACACAGGCGATCTCTTCGTCCAGAAAGTCGGTCAGGGCCCGCAGTATCCGGCTCTTAGCCTGTCCGCGTAATCCCAGGATGATGAGATTATGCTTGGAAAGCAGGGCATTGATGATGTCTGGAATGACTGAATCCTCGTACCCAATGATGTCCGGAAAGAGGGGTTCCTTGGCACTGAGTTTCTGAATCAGATTGTGGCGGATCTCTTCTCTTACGGATCGATAGCGTGCGGGCTCGCCTTTCTGTTGCTTCAATTCTCCGAGTGTTGTTGGTTTCATTTGCATCATCCCAGCTAAAGTTCCAACAAGCGGATGATCTTCTCTTTGTCGGGTTGAACCGCGATGGGTTTGTTGGCGAAGGTGGAGTTCAGCTTTCCCGATTTCTCCGCAATCCGGTTCTCGTAAGATACATGTTGGTAAAGGTTGTCGAGATGGTAGTTGACGGTATACTCCGGATCCTTCAGCTGATGACCGGTTAAAATCGCCACCACGTCTTCGTCAGGGTCCATGCTGACTTCGTGCTCTTGGCTCTGGCTCAGTTCCAGAAGCTTCTTCAGACCGGCGACGGTGGTTGCTGAGGCCGGCTCACACCCAACTCCATCACGTCCCAAAACTGCCTTGGCGTCAGCAATTTCCTGCTCGCTCACCACGTCACACCAGCCATCCGTGAAATCCAGCGCCCGCAAAGCCTTTTTCCAACTGATGGGTCTCCCAATCTTGATGGCACTGGCAAGGGTCCAGGCATCCTGGACGGGGACCAGTTGTCCGGAACTGGTGACCAAAGTTCGATGGAGAGGGGCAGCACCGCTGGCCTGGATGACGGTGAGCCGCGGGACCTTGTCGATAAAGCCCAGTTCCTTCAATTCCATCAGGATTTTTCCATATGAAGAGCTGTTGCCCAGATTGCCGCCAGGCACCACAATTCGATCCGGGATCTTCCAGTCCAGCTGATCAAAGAGCTCGAGCATTACGGTTTGCTGGCCTTCGAGTCGAAACGGATTGATGGAATTCATCAGATAAAGGTCCGTTTCTTTGGAAAGTTCCTGAACCAGGCCCATAGCGACGTCAAAATCTCCCTGGATCTGCAGGGTGAGCGCACCAAAGTCCATGGTCTGAGATAATTTCCCGAAAGCGATCTGACCCTCGGGAATGAAGACAACGGCACGAAGATTGGCCCGGGCGCAGAAGGCCGCCATGGAGGCGGAAGTATTGCCGGTGGAGGCACAGCCCACGACACGGGATCCCAGTTTCTTGGCTTGGGTAACCGCTACCGTCATGCCGTAGTCTTTAAAAGATCCTGTCGGATTCCAGCCCAGGTGCTTGACCCGCAGGCGCTTGAGACCGGCATATTCAGCGCAGCGGGGTGTCTCCAAAACGGGATTGTTTCCTTCTCCCATGGTCACAACGTGGGTCAGGTCTTCTTCGAGAAAAGGCAGGAACTCTCGATAGCGCCAGACTCCGCTGATGTCCAGTGGATGGTTGGAAGCACGTCGCTGCCGAAACAGCTTTTTGAGCTTTTCAACGTCAAGCTTTGAATGATTCTTGACGATGTCCAAAAGATCAGAGCAGTCAGGACACTGGTAGAGCTTCCTTCCGATATCGAATTCACCTCGACACGACTCATTGATGCAGCGAAAAAAGGAGTGTGGATCGGGCAGGTCGGATTTTTGGGGCTTAGTCATCAGTTAGGAGCGGCCGAAATTGCTCGATCATCGCTGGAGAATCCCAAGCATAGGATCCAAGCTGCTGGAGGGCAATGCGCCCCTGACGGTCGACAATGTAGGTAGTGGGGAGTGCCACCACCTCCAATCGCAGGGAAAGAGTGTCCTCAGGGTCGAGCAAAATCTTGAAGGGGTAAGGGTGTTCTTCTAGAAAGCTACGAACCACTTCGGGATCTTCGTTTGAGATGGCCACCATAGCAAGCCCCTGGTCCGAGAACTTCTGGTAAAGAGTGGTCATCGCGGGCATTTCCTCAAGGCAAGGTAAACACCAGGTAGCCCAAAAGTTGAGAAACAGGACCTCGGATTCAAGATCGGAATCGATGAGAGAAACATCTTCTCCGTCAACTGTCTTGAAGGTGCCCGACAGATCGATCGGTTCACGCTCCTCCACCGCCAGCCATTCCCTCTCATGTGCCGGAAGCTCCGGGGCCTGGGTACATCCCAGAATGAGCAAAACTCCCAGGATCGGTGGTGCCAGCCTGCGTAAAAAACTCACCTTATTAGGCATGGTGTGATTCGCTCCGATCCGATTCTAGCATAGTTGTTTCCCGTATTCTGTTTATCATCAGACGTCTCCGAAGGAAATTCCGATGGCCTTGGCGGTACGCACGTACTCCCCTTCAGGATCGACCAGACGCTGACCAGCGATTGCATTTTTAATGGGCACCGATTCAACCTGGCCACATTTTAGAGCAACCATCTGTCCGAACCGCTCCTGGTCAGCGAGTTCGACGGCCACCAGACCAAAGCGAGTTCCTAAGAGACGGTCAAATGGACTTGGACTCCCACCTCGTTGCAAGTGCCCGAGCACCAGAACTCGGGTCTCGACGCCAAGTCGTTCCTGGATCATCTCTCCCACCACGAATCCGATGCCTCCCAGGTCACCGCGATGATCTCCCTCCTCAGGTTGGCGGGAAACCGGGCTTCCACCAATGGAAGCGGCAGCTTCGGCCACGACAACCACGCTAAAAGGACGCCCCCCTTCAGCACGCTGCTGAATTTTCCGGCAAACCTTTTGAATATCAAAAGGGATTTCAGGAATCAGGATGACATCGGCTCCACCCGAAATTCCGGCTTCCAAAGCAATCCATCCCGCATTTCGACCCATCAATTCCACTACCATGACTCGCTCGTGACTTTCAGCGGTGGTGTGGACTTTGTCGATCGCTTCAGTGGCGGTATGCAGTGCCGTGTCGAAGCCGAAGGTCATTTCGGTGGCCAACAGGTCCTTGTCGATGGTCTTGGGCACCCCGATCACCGGCAATCCTGCCTCGAACAACTGATGAGCGATGGAGAGCGTTCCGTCACCTCCGATCACGATCACCCCATCCAATTTCATAGCCCGGGCCGTGTCGAGGACCTTCTGGGAATAGTCCTTGAATTCTGTCTTCCCTTCTTTATTTTTCACCGGATAACGAAAAGGGTTCCCTTTGTTGGTCGTACCCAGAATGGTTCCGCCCAGGGGAAGGATGCCCCGAACCGAGTCCAGGTTTAGGGGCACCATTTTGTCGGGTTTCAGGAAGCCGTCGAAACTGTCCTCGCTTCCCCAGATTTCCCAATCGTAGTTCAGGATGGCGGCTTTGACGACCGACCGAATAACGGCGTTCAATCCGGGGCAGTCGCCCCCACCATTGAGGACACAGATTCTCTTCTTCGGTTTGCGAGGCATTTTGACCTGGTTCAATTTTATAACGTTGGCGACTCCAAGTTCCAAGTTCCAGGTTCCAGGTTCCAGTTCCAGTTTGTGATTTGTGATTTGAAATTTGGAATTTGTTTAGGATTTGGAATTTGGGATTTTGAATTTCCGCTGACGGCGGTCAGCGGTCAGCGGTCTGTTCCCGGTTGTCAGTGTCTCCTGTTTGTGGTCTATTGTCAGGTGGTCAGTCGGTTTGCGGTCTGTGGTCTGCGGTCTGTTGTTATGAAAGTTTCCCTCTTTATCACTTGCCTGGTGGATCAATTTTTTCCTCAAATAGGCATTAGCACGATGAAGATTCTCAGAAAATTGGGTGTAGAAGTGGAATTCGACAGCCGCCAAACCTGCTGTGGACAGCCGGCCTTCAACACCGGTTATGTGGAGGAAGCACGGCAAGTAGCCTGTCATTTCTTGGAAGTGTATGGGGATTCGGATCATATTGTGGTCCCCTCGGGTTCCTGCAGTGCCATGATCAAGGTGTCTTTCCCAAAGCTTTTTGCTGAGGATTCCTCACAAAGGAGCCTTGCCGAAGAGATCGGGCGACGAACCTTCGAGTTGTCGGAGTTCTTGAGCTCAGTCCTGGGGGTGGAAAGTACAGGAGCCCGTTTCCCGGAAGTGGTGACCTATCACGATTCTTGCCATCTCCTTCGTGAACTGGGCATCTCCAGCCAACCGCGCCAACTGATTCGCGCTGTGGAGGGAATTGATTTGCGGGAGATGGAGCACTGTGATCGCTGCTGTGGTTTTGGAGGTGCCTTTTCGGTGAAATTTCCGGACGTCTCGGCCGCCATGGGTGAAGACAAAGTGGGGTGGATCCAAAGCTCTGGAGCTCGATATGTCATCGCCAGTGACGTGGGCTGTTTGATGCATCTCAGGGGCTTGCTCGAGCGGAACCAGGTTCCCGTGCAGACCATGCATCTGGCTGAATTACTGGCCAAATTCGAGGACTAATGCAGGTTAAGATCAGTTCCAATATTCAGAGTGCATTAGCCGATGCGACCTTACAGGAGAATCTGCGCCGTGCCTTTGTAGAGACTCTCGACTCCCGGAATCAGGCGGTGTCGGAGGTCCCCAATTGGGAAGAACTGCGCAACTATGCGCGGGATGTTAAGGCTCACACTTTGTCCAGATTGCCGGAATACCTGCAAAGTTTGGAAGAGAAGGTATTGGAACAGGGTGGGAAGGTGATTTGGGCTGAAACGGGACAAGAGGCAGTTCAGTTCATTTTGGATTTGAGCTCCCGAAGGGAAGTCCGCGAGGTGGTCAAGAGCAAGAGTATGCTGAGCGAGGAGATCCACCTGAATCCAGCACTGGAACGTGCACAGATTAAGCCGGTGGAAACGGATCTGGGTGAGTACGTGATTCAACTGGCCGGGGAAAAGCCATCCCACCTGATCGCTCCGGCCCTGCACAAGTCGAGGAAGGATATTGCCGATCTGTTCGTTCAAGAATTGGGTATGGCCCCTACCGAGGATGTGCTCGAGATCACCGCCACTGCCCGCAAGCTCTTGCGTCACCATTTTCTGACGGCCCGAATGGGAATTACCGGAGTGAACTTCGCTGTGGCCGAAACCGGCACCATCGTGATTGTGGAAAATGAGGGAAATGCAGGATTGTCGGTGTCGGTCCCTGAAATCCACATTGCCCTCATGGGAATAGAAAAAGTTATTCCTAGCAGCCGAGACCTTGCAGTGTTCCTGAAACTTCTCATCCGCAGCGCAACGGGACAAAAAATAACCAGTTATGTCAATTGCCTGAATGGGCCTCGTCGCAGCGACGAGTTGGATGGTCCAAAGGAATTTTATCTAATACTCATTGATAACGGGCGCAGTAAGATACTGGCGGATAGCTTTATGCGTCAGAGTCTATCCTGTATTCGCTGTGGAGCCTGCCTGAATGTTTGTCCTGTCTATCAGACGATTGGCGGACATGCCTACGGTTCAACTTACCAGGGACCTCTTGGCTCCATGTTGACGCCACTGCTGACGTCCGTCAGCGAAGCTCCTGAGCATGCCTTTGCCTCCTCCCTGTGCGGAGCCTGTCACGACATCTGCCCCGTAGGTATTCCAATCCCTCGAATTCTGTTGAAGCTTCGGGAGAGGGTTCAGAATGAAAGGAATCAAAAAGCGGCTCGTTTTTCCTTGGAGAAGCTGGCCATGCAGGCATGGGCCCGGGTCATGTGCTCTCCAATCCTTTATGCTCGCTTGGGACGCTGGGTTCGAATACTGGACAAGATCTTTGGGAAGAATGGATTGGGAACACTCCCTATTCCGCTCTTCAGTCGTTGGATGAGGCATCATGATCTGCCCGCCCTTCCGCTACGGAGTTTTCGCGAACTTTATAAGGAGGCGTCTTGAGTCGATCTGTAATGTTGCATAATATCCGTCTCGCCTGTGCCGGGGGCGACTCCGTGGAATTACCCACTGAAATTCCCGATTTTCCTCACTATTCAGATCCGGTAGGAAAGTTTCGCCAGGAGTTGGAAAGGGTAGGAGGAGTCTTTCTGGACGGGCGAAGCTCCCAGGAACTCGCAGGTGTTCTGGGTCTTGTACTGAAAGAGAGTGATTCGACGGAAATTTATTGGGAAGATGAGGAATTGTTTCAAAGGCACGGCATTTCCTTTACCTTGCGTGACCCTGAAGCCTTTGCCAAAGGGAGCCTGCTTTACAGTTCTCATTTTCGTCACCAGGTTCGATTTCCGATCATCCTGAATTCGAAACCCGCTGAGCGAGCCGATTTAGCACGCATTTCACTCTCGGCGAGTGGAGCTCGATTTGGAGTTGCAGAAACCGGAACCGTTGTTCACGAGGTCAAGGCCGGAAGGGGACGTTTACTTTCCCTCTTGCCTCCAGCACATCTGGTTTTTTTGTCGGAACGAGATCTGTTGATGAACCAGGCCATGCTGTTTCTTTCCACGCCTCCCGGACAGGGGAGTGCCCTGACATTGGTCACCGGACCCAGCCGCACAGCCGACATTGAAAGGACTCTGGTGGTGGGTGTTCACGGCCCTGCAAAACTGTTCGTCATTTTAACTTCTTGAGGGGTTATGTACCCATCAATCCCGGTGTTGCCATGAAGAATCATGACGTATCATATCGTTAAAAGACTGCACTTTTGCTATGGCCATCGCCTGATGGATTACGATGGCAAGTGTGCTCATGCCCATGGACATAATGGGGTATTAGAGGTTGAGTTGTGCAGCGAAAAGCTGGATCCTCGAGGCATGGTATACGATTTCAGCGATGTCAAAAAGCGTCTGAAGGGGTTTATCGATTGCGAATTGGATCACCGCATGTTGCTACGGGAGGACGATCCCATGGTGGCGGCACTGGAAGGTATCGGTGAACGGGTATTCCTCATGAAAGAAAATCCCACTGCTGAAAATATTGCTAAGTTGATCTTCCAGGAAGCCAAGGTCAAGAAACTCCCCGTTGTAGCGATTCGCCTCTGGGAAACTCCGGATGCTTGTGCCGAATATCGGGAGGACGATTGCCATGCAGTTGAAGGATAAGGTCGCCATTGTCACGGGAGCGGGTGTCGGTATCGGAGTGGAGTACTCGAAGCGGCTTGCCGCGGAAGGCGCCAGGGTGGTCTGTACGGATATCCAGGGAGGTCATGCCGAAGCAACGGCCCGGGAGATCGTTGACGCAGGTGGCGATGCCATAGGGTTCAAGACCGACGTCACAAGTAAATCCGCCACCGACGCCATGGCCAACCGCACCCAAGACCAATACGACCGGATCGATATTCTGGTGAACAACGCGGCCCTGTTCACGGCCCTGCCCGAGGGGCCCTTTGATGAGCTGACGGAAGAGAATTGGGATCGCTGTATGGAGGTGAATCTCAAGGGGGTTTGGAATTGCATCCGCTCTGTTTTCCCGTTCATGAAGAAGCAGCG
>CBDUTA010000181.1:0-7377 GCA_965369785.1 uncultured bacterium | reverse complement strand
GGAGCAATTCGACATTTCCTACCAGGTCGTCGCAACTAAGGTGGATAAACTGTCCTCCAACAAGCTTCAAAAGTCTCTCAATCAGATCGAAAAGGTTTTTAATTGTAGTGTGCTCCCTTATTCCGCTGCCACAGGAATGGGGAAGAAAGAATTGTGGCGAATACTAGAGAGGATTTAGTCATGGGTGAAGCAAGTTCCCCCTCAGTTAAACAACAGAAAGTGGACTCTTTGAACATTCAGGAGCTCAAGGAATTGAACATTCAGGCCCTGGGTCAGATTGCCAAGGACCTGGATATTCCTCGGGCCACAGGGATGCGCAAGCAGGAATTGATCTTTGAGATCTTGAGGGCGCAGACCGAACGCAGTGGGCTGATTTTTTCAGAAGGTGTGCTGGAAACCCTCCCCGACGGGTTCGGTTTCCTGCGGGCACCCGAGTACAATTATCTCCCTGGCCCGGACGATATCTATGTCTCACCGTCCCAAATTCGCAAATTCGACCTGAGAACCGGGGACACGGTTTCAGGACAGGTTCGTCCCCCCAAGGAGGGAGAGCGCTATTTTGCCCTGATCAAGGTGGAGGCCATTAACTTCGAGCATGCGGACGTGGCTCGAGAGAGGACCTTTTTTGAAAATCTGACACCGCTCTATCCTGAGGACCAAATGCAACAGGAAACCGATCAGGAAAACCTGGCAGGGCGCGTCATGGATCTTTTGGCCCCCATCGGAAAGGGCCAGCGAGGATTGATCGTCTCACCGCCCCGGGCCGGAAAAACCATGATTCTACAGAGTCTGGCCAATTCTATTACGACCAACCATCCCGATACGGTGCTGATCGTGTTGCTCATCGACGAGCGCCCGGAGGAGGTGACCGACATGGAGCGTTCGGTGCATGGTGAGGTCATCAGCTCCACGTTCGATGAGCCGGCCACTCGGCACGTCCAGGTGGCTGAGATGGTGCTTGAAAAAGCTAAGCGACTGGTGGAGCACAAGAAAGACGTGGTCATCCTGCTGGACTCAATCACTCGTCTGGCCCGTGCTTACAACACCATCGTTCCTCCCTCAGGAAAGGTTCTTTCAGGAGGTGTGGATTCGAACGCTTTGCAACGCCCCAAGCGCTTTTTCGGTGCGGCACGAAACATTGAAGAAGGCGGGAGTCTGACCATCGTTGCCACCGCCCTGATTGACACCGGTAGCCGCATGGACGACGTGATTTTCGAAGAGTTCAAGGGAACCGGTAACTTGGAACTGCATCTGGATCGCAAACTGGTGGACAAGAGAATCTTCCCGGCCATCGATATCAATCGCTCCGGAACCCGGAAGGAGGAATTGCTGTTGAGTAAGGAAGATCTGGGCCGGATCTGGGTGCTGCGGAAAGTGCTCAATCCGCTTTCCTCCACTGAGGCCATGGAGTTGCTGATTGAAAAGCTGCGTAAGACGAAGTCCAATGCCGAGTTCCTGAAATCGATGTCCGGCGGGCAGTAACAGACCGCCGGCCTCCGGCCGGAAATAGAAAATCACCGGCCGGAGGCCGGAAATTCAAAATTCAAAATCCCAAATCCTAAACAAATTCAAAATTCCAAACCTGACCTGGAACCTGGAATGGGCGCGGAGCGCGCTGTGATGGTCGCCTCAAGAAAGTTCTTGACTTAAGGAGCCGGGTCCTTCTATCCTAATGACGAGGAAGGCACTATGGCGATTCGCAGTATTTTCTGGCGCAACGGGAACAATTAAGCACCCAGCTGCCGGAGAACTGTAATCTTCATAGGGCCAAGTAGAGATCAAAGCTGAAAGGCCGTGGAGAGTTTCTCCACGGCCTTTTTATCTTTTGGCGCAATAAATGGCAATAAGATGATTTATCACAAATCCATACTGGCAGACTTGCTCACGCCGGTTTCGGCTTTCCTCAGGGTTTCCAGGGGGTCCGAGCGGGCCTTTCTGTTGGAATCTGTCGAGGGCGGAGAAAAGATGGGTCGCTATTCCTTCATTGGAGTCGATCCGAATCAGAGCTTTGAAGGAAATTTTGCAGAATTCTGCTCCAATTTTCCAGAAGAGAGGCCTTCCCATCCCGATCTTCCCCCCTTTACCGGAGGTGCCGTGGGTGTCTTTTGCTACGAAATGGTCCGGGAATTCGAACGATTGCCGGAGTTGAAAGAAGTCGGAAGCACCGTCCCTGGTGTGGGTTCAGGGCCCGTGCTGATGGACTATTACTCCAGTATCCTGGCCTTTGACCACTTGAAGCACCAAATCGTCATCCTCTCTCACCAGGGCGAAAAAGAGGTGGAAGAACTGGAGGAAAAGCTGTTTGGAGAAAAACAAGACCGTCACGACTTGTCACGAGATTTTGTGACGGTCCCTTTTTCCTCTCCCAGCCCAGCCAGAAAAATCACTTCCAGCTTTTCCCATGAAGGCTTTCACGCCGCCGTGAAAAGGGCGAAGGAGTACATTGCTGCCGGAGACATTTTTCAGGTTGTGCTCTCCCAGCGTTTTGAAACCGATTTTACAGGTGATCCCTTTAACGTCTATCGAGCCCTTCGTTTCCTGAATCCGTCGCCCTATATGTTCTTTCTCAAGCGTGCGAATATGAGTATCGTCGGCTCTTCTCCGGAGATGCTGATCCGTGTTCAGGGACTCGACCTTCAGTATCGTCCCATCGCGGGTACTCGTCGCCGCGGCCGCGATGCAGCAGAAGAGAAGGCACTTGAAGAGGAATTGCTCCAGGATGAGAAGGAGAGGGCCGAGCACCTGATGCTGGTGGATCTGGGTCGCAACGACCTGGGGCGTGTCAGTCAATACGGATCGGTGCGGGTCGAGAAGCTCATGTTCCCGGAAAAATACTCTCATGTGATGCATTTGGTGAGTGCTCTGAGGGGTTCATTGCGCCCGGAGCTGAGTCGCTTTGATGCCCTGGAAGCTTGTTTTCCGGCTGGAACGGTCAGTGGAGCCCCTAAAGTGCGGGCCATGGAGATTATCCAGGAGCTTGAGCCTACCCAGCGGGGCATCTATGCTGGAGCTATCGGGTATCTGGATTACTCGGGAAATCTCGACACCTGTATCGCCATTCGCACGGTAGTCCTCCAGGACGGAAAAGCCTATTTGCAAGCCGGGGCCGGAATCGTGGCCGATTCAGTTCCCGAGTTCGAAGACAAAGAGTGTTACAGCAAGGCCGAGGCGCTCTTTCGAGCCCTGGAGCTGGGGGAGGAGCTCAGTGGGGAAGGAGGACCCTGACCCCCTGACCGTCCTGACCTCCTGACCGGGGAGAGATGATAGCACTGAGTGCTGAGGACTGAGGAAAGACAGCAGGTGATAGAAGATGAAAGTTAGTGAAGTCTTGGAACTTGGAACCTGGAACCTGGAACGCGCGCGAAGCGCGCTCCGATAGACATGAGCGTTCTTGTCGTCGATAACTACGATAGCTTTACCTACAACCTGGTCCAGTATCTGGGCGAATTGGGGTGTGACATCCAGGTTCACCGAAATGACGCCGTGAGCCTTGCCGAGATCACTTCCATGAAGCCGGAGGGTATCGTGATCTCCCCAGGGCCAGGGTTGCCCTCGAATGCAGGAATCTCTGTTTCACTGGTGCAGGAGTTTGCGGGCCGGATCCCCATTTTGGGAGTCTGTCTCGGTCACCAGGCCATCGGAGAAGCCTTTGGAGCCAAGGTGGTCCGTGCTCCCCGGTTGATGCATGGCAAGACTTCCATGATCCACCATGACCATGACTCGGTGCTCTCGAACCTTCCCAATCCGTTCGAGGCCACTCGGTACCATTCACTGATCGTCCGTCGAGAGGATCTACCCGACTGCCTGTTGGTGAATGCCTGGACTGAAGATGATCTGATTATGGGTTTGCGTCATCGGGAATATGACCTTTTTGGAGTCCAATTTCATCCCGAGTCGGTGATGACCCGGGAAGGAATGAAGATTCTGGAGAACTTTCTCCAGCTGACCACGGACCGCAGAGAAGACAGGACTGAGGACTGAGTGCTGAGGACTGAGTACAGACAACAGACAATAGACAATAGATACTCGAACTTGAAACTTGGAACCTGGAACGCGCGCGCAGCGCGCTCCGACCTGGAACCTGAATATGCTTGAGGAATTCACAAAGATCGTCAGCGAGGGCGAAGATCTGACGGAAGCCCAGGCAGAGCAGTCACTGGAGTTAATTCTCTCGGAGGACACACCCGATGACGACATCGCTTCGCTCCTGACGGCACTGGCTGTGAAAGGAGAAAGCCCCGCAGAGATCGTCGGTTTCGCACGCGTGATGCGGCGGCAGGCGATCCCCGTACGATCCCATCATTCCCGGTTGATCGATACGGCGGGAACGGGAGGGGGTGCCGATACCTTTAATATTTCGACTGCCGCGGTTTTTGTCATATCCGGAGCGGGCCTTCCCGTGGCCAAACACGGCAACCGGGCTCTCACTTCCCGCTGCGGCAGTGCCGATGTCCTGGAGGCTCTGGGTGTTCGGATTGAAAGGTCTCTGGACGTCGCAGAGCACTCCCTGAACGAGATGGGTCTGGCCTTCATGTTTGCTCCCCATTTTCATCCTGCCATGAAGCGAGTGGCTCAAATTCGGCGTGAGCTCAATCGGCGGACCATTTTCAATCTGCTGGGACCCTTGACCAACCCGGCTTCGGCTCCCTATCAAATCGTGGGGGTCTATTCCTCGGATCTGACCGAGAAGTTGGGTCGTGCCCTGCTGGCTTTGGGCTGTCAAAGAGCCTGGGTGATCCACAGTCACGATGGCCTGGACGAACTTTCCACTGGAGCACCGGCGCGCGTCTGTGAGGCTGGGGATCAAAAGGTGAGGAATTTTGATCTGGATCCGAAAGATTTCGGCTTTGAGGTCAGTTCCCTGGACCGATTCTCGGGTGGCTCAGCTCAAGAGAATGCGGACATCATTCGCGGGATTCTGGAAGGGCGAATTCAGGGTCCGGCCCGTGATGTCGTAGTTCTTAACGCGGCGGCGGCTCTGCATGTGGCCGATGAAGGAGAAATGGATGAGGCCATCTCAACGGCCACCCAGTCTCTCGACTCCGGTGCCGCTTTGGAGAAGTTATCCCAGCTTATAGAGGTTTATTCGGCTGGTTAAGAAAGACGAGGAAGTGATAGAACGGGTCAGGAGATCAGTCGGTCAGGAGGTCAGGTAGTCATGCTCGAACGAATCGTCGCATCCAAGAAAGAGGAACTTATCCAAACCAAGGAAAGTGTTCCGCTTGAGAAGCTGCTTGGCAGGATTCCTGAGGAGCCACCTGTTTCCTTGAGATCCGCCCTGGCCCAAACGGGAGTCAATATCATTGCGGAAATTAAATATAAGAGCCCCAGTCACGGGGAATTCGCCTGTCAGCTGCCCTGCCGGGAACTGGCTGGGGTCTTCTCAGAGAACGGAGCTGTGGCTTTGTCCGTGCTCACGGAGAAAAGTTACTTTTCAGGAGACTTGAGTTTCTTGCAGTCGATTGCCGAGGAAAAGCCCGAGTTGGCGCTGTTGCGGAAGGATTTCATTGTGGATCAGTATCAGGTCGTGGAAGCCAGGAGTTCGGGTGCCTGTGCTTTTCTACTGATTGTTTCTTGTCTCTCCGAGCAGCAATTGCAGAGTCTGATCCGCTATGGGCAGGAGTTTCAGCTCGATGCTCTGGTTGAAGTTCATGATCCGTTCGAGCTGGAGAAGGCCCTCAACGCTGGTGCGGGCATCATAGGGGTCAACAATCGTAATCTCCGAAGCTTTGAAGTCGATCTCGACACCTCCTTTGACATCGCCAGGCGGATGGAGGGAGAAGGGGGCTACACTCTGATCTCAGAGTCGGGAATCCAGGAGCATTCACAGATTGTTGAACTGCAGGATGCCGGTTTTCAGGCCTTCCTGGTGGGATCGATTCTCATGGACTCTTCCGATCCGGGAGAGAAGTTGCGCCAGCTGAGAGGTGAGGAGTAATTCATGACCCCTGCTGAGCAATCGAGACCGTTCAAGGATCCGTCTGAATTTCTGGTGAAGATCTGTGGGATCACCAATCTTGATGATGCCTTGAGTTCCGTCCGCTGGGGAGCCAACGCGCTGGGCTTCAATTTTTACCCCAAAAGCCCGCGTTACCTGGATCCTGAAGAGGTGGGAAAAATCCTTCCCGAGATTCCCGAGCATGTTTTGACGGTAGCGGTCATGGTCATCAGCGGTGAAGACGGCCTTAGTGCTCCGTCAGCGGTCGTGAAGCGTGTGCCCTCGATTGGTGCCTTCCAGCTACATGGTCTGCACCGCGAATCGGAAATTCCCACTTGTGAGAAACCCCTTTTCATTGCCACTTCGCCGATGGAAGCGGATCGTTTTCCCAACCACGAGATCCTTATTGATACCTCCTGGGGGCGGGGAAAGACCGAAAACTGGGAAGATTTACGAGGAATCGACCGTTCTTTCATCCTGTCGGGAGGCCTGCGGCCGGGGAATGTTACGGAAGCCCTCGAGCTGCTTCAGCCCGCTGGTGTGGACGTCTGTTCGGGAGTGGAACGGGCACCGGGAATCAAAGATGTCGGAAAACTCAAGCGTTTTATGGAGAATGTAACAGAAGCGGTAAGAAGGAGATAGGAGGCCGCTGACCGCGGTCAGCGGAAATTCCAAATCCAAAATTCCAAATCCCAAACTTGGAACCTGGAACTTGGAACCTAGAACCTGGAACGCCCGCGAAGCGCGCTCCGACGGGAGTTAGGAAAGTGAGTTAAAAGATGGGCAAACAATCAAAGTCACCGACGCCAGATCCAAGCCATTTTGGCGCCTATGGGGGTGTATTCGTGCCGGAGACGCTCATGTCCCCATTGGAAGAGTTGGAAGAGGCTTATAGGGAAGCCCGGGCCGATGAGGAGTTTCAGAGAGAACTCGAGGAACTTCTTCACCTTTTTGCAGGGCGCCCCACTCCGCTTTTTCCGGCTCGTCGCCTTTCCGAGCATGTGGGCTACCGGGTCTATCTCAAACGAGAGGACCTCTGTCATACGGGAGCCCATAAGATCAACAACGCTCTGGGCCAGGGCCTTTTGGCTCGCCGCATGGGAAAAACCCGTATCATTGCCGAAACAGGAGCCGGTCAGCATGGGGTAGCGACGGCCACCGTCTGTGCCTTGCTGGATCTGGAGTGTGAGGTCTATATGGGCGTTGAGGACATGCGGCGGCAGGCTCTGAATGTCTTTCGTATGGAACTTCTGGGAGCCCGGGTGACTCCGGTGGATGCCGGAAGCTGTACGCTCAAGGACGCCATCAATGAGGCCATGAGAGACTGGGTGACGAACGTCGAGAATACTCATTACCTGTTGGGTTCCGTGCTGGGTGCGCATCCTTATCCCACCATGGTGCGCGATTTTCAGTCGGTGATTGGCCGTGAAGCACGCCGG
>CBDUTA010000180.1:0-7392 GCA_965369785.1 uncultured bacterium | reverse complement strand
TTGTGTTGGTTTGGGGGTGTTGGGGTGTGGGGGGCCCCCCACCCCCCCCCCCCCCCCCACCCCGCAGCAGCAGCTCGCGCGCCTGCTTACGGGTGGTTTCCGTTATGGCCTTCCCTGCCATCATTCTTGAAATTTCCTCCACTCTTGCCCTCTCTTCAAGGGGAATCATCTCGACGATGGTGCGCTCGGCGCTGGGTCGCTTGGTGACATGAAAATGATGGGAAGCATAAGAGGCGACCTGGGGGAGGTGGGTTACGCAAAAGACCTGGTGCACAGCTCCCAGACGGGCTAGCTTTTCTCCGATGGTGGAAGCCACTCGACCGCCAATGCCTGCATCCACTTCATCAAAAACCAAGGTCTTTGAGTAGTTCTCCAGGGTGAGAATCGATTTCAGGGCCAGCACGGTTCGAGATAATTCTCCTCCGGAAGCGATCTTAGCCAAGGGTTTCGAGGATTCACCCACATTGGCACTGATCAAAAATTCCACCTGGTCTATTCCCTGCTCTGTGGCCATTTCCTCTGAAGTGTTTACCTGTACCGTGAACGCGGCGTTTCCCATGTGCAAATCGGTCAGTTCACGTTCTACCTGCTTGCTGAGCAGCTTAGCTTGCTGGTGTCTGCTCTTGGAAAGGCTCTGGGCAAGTGTTCGATATTGACTCTCCAGCTTCCTCTTCTTCTCAACCAGTTGTGCTATCTCGGTTTCACATTGGGAGAGCTCGTGGACTTCCTTCTGGGCCTTTTCGAAAAAAGCCATAATCGCAGCCACGGTTTCCCCATATTTTCGGCGGGCCTTTTGAATTTCCGCAAGTCTCTCCTGGACAGTGTCCAAGCGTCCCGGGTTGGACTCGATTTGATTCGTGTAGTCGCGAAGCTGGAAGGCCACATCTTCCAGCAGGTAACGTGAATCACGAAGTTTCACCATCACCGGCTCAAGCTGAGGGTCCAGCCCGCAGAGTTCTTCCAACTCTTTCTCTGCCTGATGAAGCAGACTTAACGAGGACGCTTCTCGTTCATAAATGTCCTGATAGGCCTGTTGCGATGCGCTCAGGCGTTTTTCTGCACTGGCTAAAAGCCCTCGTTCTGCTTCCAACTCCACGTCCAGGCCGGCTCTCAACTTCAGCTGGTCGATGTCGGCAATTTGGAAATGGAGCGTGTCGAGCCTCTGCAGTCTTTCCTGTTCGCTGGCCTGCAGGCGATTCAGTTCTGAACGGACTCCCTGGAGCAGATCAAAGGACTCTCTTACCTGTTGAATCAGCGGCTCGTGAGCGCTGAAAGCGTCCAAAAATTGCAATTGAACGCTGGATCGCAAGAGGAGCTGCTGCTCGTGCTGTCCGTGAATATCCGCTAAAAGTGTCCCTAGCTGGGAAAGTGCAGCCAGCGGGCTCAAAACTCCGTTGATAAAGACCTTGTTGGAACCCGACCGGGAGATATCCCGGCGGATGATCAGTTCACCGCCCTCCAGCGGAACCCCTGCATCCGCAAGACACCCTCGTGCCGGATGTTTTTTGGAGAGTTCAAACATCCCCTCCACTCGGGCCTGTTCAAAGCCCTGACGAACCATTTCCTGGGAGGCACGCCCTCCCACCAGCAAGCCTACCGCATCCACCAGAATGGATTTTCCTGATCCGGTTTCACCGGTGATCAGATTCAGCCCCTGCCTGAATTCAACCTCCAGACGATCGATCAGAGCAAAATTCTCAACGGACAGGAACTTCAGCATGACAAGAAGAACCTGACCACCTGACCACCTGACCTCCTGACCATCTTTCGGATTGTACACGAACAGGGTGTCTCCAGCGGGAGATTGCGGGGCCTGGCTCTGGTAACAGACGTTTCCGTAATTTATGACTGCTGAAACAAGGTACTTAATAGGAAGATACACGCTTTGGTTGATTTATCACCCTGGTCAGGTGGTCAGCTGGTCAGGCACTCTTTTGACAGGCCGTTTGAGTACCCTCATAGACGTAGCGATGGGTTCGGCAGTCGATCCATCGGTTGATTGGTATATGATTGCAGTCAGATCATGATGAACAGGAGCCGGATAAGGAGTGTGAGCAGTTGAATTTGATCCTCTTTATAGCCCAGGGGAGCTTTGGCAGCTTCTGGTCGCTAGTGAGCAATAGCGGCCCGATTGCTCAAATGGTTTTGCTGATTCTTCTGTTTTTCTCCTTGTTTTCCTGGGGTATCATTTTCCAGAAGGTTCGCTTTTACAAAGAGGTGGGCCAACAGTCCCAGGAGTTTTACGAACGCTTTAGAAGAACCTCCAGCCTCTCGGAACTTTACAGCAAATGCGAGCGGTTTCCGCAGTCCCCCTTGGCCGGGATGTTCAAGAGTGGCTATGAGGAATTGAGCCAGCGGATAGAGTCCTCCGATTCCGGAGGCGATTCTTCTCAGTTAGCCGTCAATCCAGGAACACTCAAGAGTGTGAGCGGCGTGCAGCGGGCCCTGCAAAAAACGGCCCAAACGGAGATGACTGCACTGGAAACCTCTCTTCCATGGCTGGCCACCACCGGGGCCGTCAGTCCTTTTATTGGATTGTTCGGGACGGTGATCGGAATCATCAATGCCTTCCAAGGTCTC
The DNA here is from genome assembly GCA_965369785.1 of uncultured bacterium. Lineage (GTDB taxonomy): Bacteria > Acidobacteriota > UBA6911 > RPQK01 > JADFOI01 > JADFOI01. Next base: position 4,812 of record CBDUTA010000180.1, on the reverse strand, counting down.
GGAGAGGGTTCTGTGACCACGATTCAGGCTGTTGCTCCGGGAATCAGCGAGGCTCTGGTGGCGACCGCAGCTGGGCTTTTTGCAGCTATTCCGGCAGTGATCGCCTATAACCACTTCGTCAATCGGCTCAAGCTATTCGGTGTCGAAATGGATGATTTTTCAGCCGAGTTCCTCAACACCATCGAACGCAGTTTTGGAGTAAGCTGAAATGGCTTTTGGCAACCTGCTCAACTCGACTCGACCTTCCATATCGGAGATCAACGTCACTCCCCTGGTGGATGTAATCCTGGTCTTGTTGATCATTTTCATGGTCACTGCTCCCATCCTTCAGACCGGCATCGAGGTGAATCTTCCCCGAACGCGAACGGTTGCAGCCGTCGATCCCGAACAGCGGGCCGTCATCACCATCAGTCGAGAAGAGATACTGTTTTATCGATCCAATCCTATTAACTTCAATGAACTGGGCGATTGGCTCAGGCGCGAGATTGGAGACAGTGGAAAGGCCATCTTTCTTCAGGCCGACGAAGACGTCCGTTGGAAGACAATTGTTTCTGTGGTGGACGAGGTGAGAGTCTCGGGATACGATCAAATTAACCTAGTCACCCAACCCTATTTGGAGAAGTGAAACGGATGTCCCCAGGCGTCATAAACCCCCACGTGCGTGAAGAAGGATATCGGGGAGCGTTCACGGTCTCAGCCGTGGGCCACCTTCTGCTTTTCCTTTTTTTTCTCTTTGCCGCAGAGTTGCTTCCCAAGGGTGCACCTTTAGTCATCGGAAGCGGCGAGGGGGGCGGACAAGGAGATGACTTTGTAAGGGTCGGGTTATCGGCTGAGCTCAGCGGCGGTACCGGGATGTACAAACCCGCTATAACTCCCCGCCCCGAAGCCGTTGCTGCGCCCGAGCCCAGCAGGCCCGATCCGCCGGCTCCACCCAAAGAGGAAAGCGTCTTCGAGGAAAAAACTCCCCTCCGGGAGACCCCTAAAAAGCCTCCTGCCTCCCCGGCGAAATCCCAAGCCTCCGCTGAAAATCCTCGCCCAAAACCGATACCCCGCGAGCCGGAACCAGGAAGCGGCGGACCCGGCGGGCAGAGTTTGGGTTCAGGTGGGGGCTTCGGAGGAGGACAGGGCGTCACCATCGGTACGGGCACGGGCGAAGGGGCAATGGATTCCTGGTACGTACGTCAGGTTGAACAGCGGATCGGACGAAACTGGTTAAAGACCTCGTTGGGCCAGCTGGAAAATCCCGTTCGCACCGTCATCAGTTTCGAGATCCGAGCCGATGGCCGTATCGACAATATCCAAGTCGAGCAAAGAAGCGGCATTAGCAGCATTGACCTGGCTGCTGAACGAGCCGTTCGTGCCAGCGATCCCCTTTCCCCACTGCCCTATGAACTCAGCAAGCGAACGGTGAAATTCATTGCCTACTTTGAGTACCCTCCTGGAAGATGAGGAGAGAGAAGAAGGGTCAATTGATAAGAGAAAATAAAAAGAAGAAGAACTCTCGCATCACTGGCAAAGTCCTTATCCTCTGTTTCATTTGCCTGCCCTCCCTTCTCAAGGCTCAAACGCCTGACGTGGTGATCTATCCTCGTCCCAGAGAAGACACCAAGCTGGCTGTGGCCGATTTTGTAGCCCGAACCTCAGACACCTCGGAAGTTCAGGCAGCCTTAAGGATATTTGATCAGGTTCTGTGGGATGATCTGGCCTTCTCCGCTTTTTTTGAGATGCCTTCCAAGAGCTTTTATCCTTTGAAACCGCTGCGTTCTCCCACCGATGTCAAATTTGACAACTGGCAAGTCCCCACTCTGGACGTGGACTTTCTCATCTTTGGTAATCTTCAGGTGGAAAGCGGACTAGCCGTGGTGGAGGCCTATCTGTACGACGTGCGGACACGAGGACAGGTTTTAGGGAAGCGCTACAACATCTCAGATAAAACCTTGATTCAAAGAGTGGCCCACGAATTTGCCGATCAGGTGGTTTTCCAGTTGTCCGCCGGAACCAGTCGCGGCGTAGCTCGTGCTCAAATCGCTTTTAGCTCTCTCAAAGGTCAAGGTAAGGAAATCTACGTGATGGACTATGACGGAGCGAATCAGCGGACCATCACCGCCAACGGGGGGTTAAACAAATTCCCCGACTGGTCCTCTGATAACTTGAAGCTGACGTTCATCACCCATCTTCCTCGTAGCAGTCGATGGGAATTATGGATTCAGGATCTGGAGGGAGGCCGAAGAGTAGTGCCCTTACCGAGCTCTTATGTCTCATCCCCGGTCTTTTCCCCCGATGGCAAGCAGATGGCCTTTTCAACCCGCGAAGTGAACGGATCCGATGCAGGCATCTATATAGCGGATCTTGACGGCGGTCGGCTCAAAAATCTGAGCAACCACTCAGCCATAGACGCTTCACCCACCTGGAGTCCAACGGGACGGCAAATTGCCTTTATATCCGATCGCTCCGGTTCCCCTCAATTGTGGGTCATGGATACGGATGGGTCTAATCTTCAACAGCTGGTTCGAGAAGGTGGTCACTGCGACAGTCCCGATTGGTCTCCCGACGGTCGATTCATCACCTATTCCTGGCAGCCGTCCGGTCAGTGGAGTCACCAGATCTACGTCATAGAAGTGGCTACCGGAAGGATCTTCCAGTTGACTTCAGGTCGTGGCAGTAGCGAGAATCCGCACTGGTCCCCCGACGGTCGCCATATCGCATTCCAAAGCAGTCGAACCGGATCCAAGCAGATCTTCGTCATGAATGCCGATGGAAAAAATTTAAAGCAGGTCACCGCCTATGGTAGCAACGAAAGTCCTGCTTGGTCGGGTTATCCGGTGACTGAACCCCAAGAATGAAGTGTGGAGGAAAACTGACATGAGACGTGTCTCTTTTCATAATCTGAGTTGGTTAGTTTGTTTCGTTTGTTTGCTCACGGTTGCAGCCTGCCAAAAAAGACCCCCTCCAAGGTCACCGTCGCCAAGTCCTTCTCGTTCAAGTGACATAAGCCGCGACCGGCGCGCTGGTCCCATCCCTACCGTGACCCTGACCGCCTCGCCTGGCACCGTCGAGCGTGGAGAGCAGACGACGTTGAGTTGGACCACAACGGATACGATGTCACTTTTGATTGACAGTGGAATCGGAAACGTCGCGGACAGCGGATCCTTAATCGTCTCCCCACGAGAATCCACCACCTATACTGCAACCGCCTCCGGTCCCGGAGGACAAGCCACATCCAGCACCCGAGTGACGGTAGTTCCCCGTTCGGCCCGGGGATTGATCACCTCCACGGACCTGGACGGTCTTCAACAGGCCGTCGAAGAAGGGAAAGTCCAACCCCTGTTTTTTGAGTACGACCAGGCGGGGATCACTGCCGAGGGAGCAGCCGTCCTCAAAGAGAACGCCCGCTGGTTTCAGCAGTTTCCGGACACCACCATCATGATTGAAGGCCATTGCGACGAGCGCGGAACCGAGGAATACAATCTGGCCTTAGGGGATCGGCGAGCACAGGCAGTCAAAGCCTATCTGGTGCAATTGGGAATCGATTCCGATCGCATGGAATCGATTTCCTTCGGCGAGGAGCGGCCCTTTGCACCCGGTTACGACGAGGCCGCCTACAGACTGAACCGCCGCGCTCATTTTGTAGTCACCCGGTGAAGAGGCTGACAACTGACAATAGGAATTGAAATCTGGAACCTCTTAGTTGATTGCCACATTGCTTGCGGGTAGAATTCGATAGCCGAAACTATTCATAGGTTCTCGTTACTGCAGTAGAGACTTTATGCATATTCCGGCTAGAGGAGGTCGTCATGAAGCGAATCCAACCCATCCTGAGTTTTCTCCTGGTCCTGAACGGCTCCCTCTCCTGGGGATTGGCAGGAACAGAAGAGGAGATTATTCGTCTTCAAAACGATGTCCTGCAGGTGCAGAATCAGATCCGATTGCTTCAGAAAAGTGTTGATGACACCTCGGCCATCTTGAAATCTTTGCTGGAGCAGTTAAATGACCAGATGGCCACCAGCAACATCCAAATGGGCTCAGTCGGGGAAATTCTTCAATCTCAAAGGACTGCCCAGGAGACATCTCTGGATCAGGTGCGCCAGGAGGTCCAGAGTTTGAGTATAAAATGGGACGACACCAACACACGGATTGCCGCACTGCAGCAAAAGCTGCAGGAGAATCAACTTCAAGTCCAGTCACTGCGCACCGTCCCTTCAGCCGGAACCACCATTCAGCCTGACCAGGTTTACAGTTCGGTTTACAACGATTATCTGATGGGCAACTACGATTTGGCGATCGCCGGTTTTCAGGACTTTCTCACCCATTACTCGGACAGCGAATATTCAGACAACGCCTCTTACTACCTGGGAGTCTGTTTCAACGAGAAGGGATACTACGAGCAGGCCACTCGAGCTTTTGATCAGGTGATTAACCTCTATCCAGATGCCGACAAAACCCCGACTGCCTACTACAAAAAGGCCTTCGCCCTGCGACAACTTGAACTGGACGTCGAAGCAGTTGAAACACTAGAGAAATTGGTGACCATTTTTCCAGATTCCCAGGAAGCCGTCCTGGCCCGCCAAGAGCTGGAGTTACTGGGAATCGAAGTGCCCTGAGCTCAGACCGTCACAAAGTGACGATCTGAGCTCGTGAATTCGTGCAGAGCGCTGTCGCATTCGTGCATTCCGGTGATTGTGCCACACCTACAGTAGCGCTCCTGGCCTCACAGTGTTAAGTCAAAGCATGAATCTGGAAGTTATCAGAGAGGAGCGCGCAAACTGACAAACCACAAACCTATGGATACACAACCTTACGTGATTTCACAAC